>JAJRXH010000339.1 GCA_024276395.1 archaeon | reverse complement strand
TTTTTAAATTTAAAGAATGAAAGGCAAAAAGACGCGTCGTGATTGCATGAATTTAGGTGAATGGATGTTCTTTAACTTCGTGAGGAACTACAAGCAAGTTTGATTGGAGACGCGTGCGTGATTTAGATGATCACCCTTTCCTGTCATTCTTTAACTTTTCTTGAGTGATTTTTAACGTTATCATTCCGATCAAGAAGTATGGAACGAATTCAGTCTTATGGTAAAGATTCAAGAAGTGGAAATGGTCTTCATGAACTAAGGACGTCATGAACTAAGGAAGTTAAAAGTGGAAGATTGCCTCTAGGATTATCATTGAACATCTAGCTAATGTCGTGCATGCTTGGCTCCTTTCATCTGTAAAAATTCCTTCTAGCGAAACACCCATGAAAATGCATCTAAAGACGCGATTATTTGATAGAGTCCACCATGAATTTTTTTGCAAGAATTTTGATCGTGCGAGTCCTTCCTGTATCGTGGATGATTGTTTCGTATTAGGCAAGTAGCACGTGATCTTTTCTAAGACATTCTCACGGATGCTTTCATCAATTATCAAGTAATGGGCATTAGGTATTAATTTTGAGAGTTTCTTGAAGATGTATGTATTACGATTGATTTCTGAATTAATTGAACTCTCAACTTTTTTAATTCGAAATCATTGAGCATTTTTCTTGAACTTCCGGTTTTAACATTGACAAAGCCGTATCAAGTAATTCTAAATGATCTGATAAACTTTTGTTCATTCGCACGAACTGATCTCCAAAATCTTGATTGACGACTCTTTTCAACACGTCATCAGTCATGTAACTGTTTGGTAGTTCAAGATACCTCACTTGCTAATTATCCAAAAATGAAGATGTGAAATGATGGAGTTGTCTTGGATGAATGAGAGGTACATGCCTGAAGTGGTATTTTTCATGTCCTCGGAATTGATCGAAGTATTTTCTGGTTATTGTTATCTAAAAACGACTTTAGATCATTGATCTACAAGATGAATTTTGATGGTCTATCTTTTTCTAGAATCCAATTCATGTACAGTGCTCGGTAGCAAATGCTAAAGAAATACCCCTTTTGATGGTAATAACTTCTTTTACTAGCCTTGAACATCATATCAGAGCCTTCCTCATCACCATTCCCGCTGGTACCGAGCATTTCCTCAGAGTCCTTGCATTGAAGGTCACCAAGGATGGTAATGAGTCTCTCATTGAGGGCTTTGACATGATTTATCTTGAAATCTCTTGATGTTCTTACTCTCTTTTTGCATGAGGAAAAATTTGATGACGTTTCGGAATTTATAGGTCGTGCCTCTCTCAACTAAGTGAAGCAATCTTTTTTGCTTCACGAATTGATTTTAGGTGTTTATCTAGTAGGTCATTAGTTGTGCTAGGAAATGGAATTTTTCCGTTATTTTTTCATGTTATTTTAGCAGCAGCAAGAAGAAGTTTAATTTGTCCGGCTAGCTGCTTGTTATAAACAATCATTGGCAGTTCAATGATGATTGTCCAAGTTCAATTTCACGAGTTTTAGAACTTGGGGATGTGGTCACATCCTTCGTGGAGGGAGAAAAATGCAAGGAACCACGCTATCTCCAACTTCAATTTGTGTTCTTCAAGTATTAGCTCGTTACTTGCCGCGGGTGCTTACCGTCCGAGAACTCATTCACCTTCTTGGTGAAATGATGACGGAACGAAGTATGTATCGTGCACTCAAGGAACTCGAAACTCATGATTTAATCGAGCGAGTCGTGTGTTTGTCAGATACACGTCAAAAAGAGATTTACGTGACAAAAAAAGGTCGTAAATTGATCAAGAAATATCGCATTCATCAACGAGAGATTAGACCACCTCGTCGCGGACGACCTCACAAAAAAGTTAACTTAACTTGAGTCATTTTCTAACAAAAAGAACCTGGAGGAGAGGTCAAAACGTTGCAAAAATGAGGAATCATGCTGGATTTCTTGCCTCTTCATGGAATGAAAAAATTGTAGAGAAATTATTTTCTTTTTTCTTTCCAGTCCATTCTCGAACGGTGGATTCGTGTTTACAAATCACGAAAGCAAAAACGATGCACTTCACAATATGAGCACTTTCGTGATGATACCGCCTTCGGCATTCGTTCTTGGTGATAAAGTTCTCTCAGCTTTTTTAGTGTTTCCAGAACTTGTTTACCATCTACGGTCGTGATGGGAACTTTTACACTAGTTCGTTGTCGAGAAAAATGAATGATTCCCTGGGTTATCTTGATGTTTCCCATCACGTGATCCTCTTCAATGAGCAGAGCCAAAGCAGCTAATTGAATTCTCCATTGGCGACGCACCACGCAACGGTCGGTGTACTTGATGTCAACCGGGATGACTTGTCTTGAAAAAAGATCATTTTGGACTTGAACGTTCAGTGGGCGACGAACTTCAATGATAACATCAGCAATCCCCTTGAGGCCAAGACGCGCTGAAAACAAGGGAACATCATGTTGAAGGGTGATGATTTCATCTGGATCAAATCCATAAATGGACTTCTTACGATACTTGTTTCTTCTAGCCTCCTGCTCATGGACGCGTTGAGCACTTAATTTCATCTTGGAAGGAGCCACGACTGGCACTTGCAACACTCGTAGAAAATAAAATTTTCGGGGACAGTAAAAATATTGCGTGAGATCATTGACAGTGAGAATGATTTTTTGATCAGATTCGTGCGAATTAGACGAGTTATTTTCCAAGAAATTAAGATACTCGTTAACCATTTGCTCATTCCCTCTCTTTCCTAGATGAATGGAAAGTGATTTTCCAATTTTTTCACCATTTTTGAATGAAAGGCTGATACGTGTTCTTTTCACCTCGGAGATAAGCAGCTAGCTGTCGTGCTTGGCTGATGATTATTTGACTGCGATGATATTTCTTGTTTCGATAACTCATGGTACCTTCGAAGAGCACGTGTAACTCTTTCCGAATGGTCGTGAGCGTTTCATTGTTCATTTGAAATCGTCCTTTTACCATCTGTCCACCTGGTGGTTTTACTTGTTGTTTCACTAGTAATCTCACGACCAAGCGATCGATGAAAGGCTGACGAAACTCCTCCATCAAATCCAGAATCAAGCTAGCTCTTCCAGATCGATCAACATGCAAGAACCCTCCATAAGGGTCCAATCCCGCCATGTGCACCCCTCGCTTTACCTCCCCATACAAGGCGCCATATCCATAATTGAGAAGAGCATTCACGAGATCAATGGCATTACGTGGACTTCCTGGATGAATGCCGCGTCTTCCGGGAAAGGTCACGATGTTCTCAAGCATCCCAGCAATGGCATTCCAATAGAACATGGAAGCACTTCCTTCGATTCCCATCAATCGTGATCTGATCTCATCGATGGGAGCATCTGGCAAATTCTTGATTTGTTCTGCCAATACTTTTACCTGTGCTCGTGCTTCTAACAGCTTTCGTGCGTTCAATGGATCTGAAAGCTTTCGATTTTTTGCCCACGTTCCAAGAAGTGCAGCTTGATTAGTCAATTTAGCCGTAACAATCTGCTTGGCAATGTGACCACTTTTTGGCGTCTCATAACACGAGTATTGCATTCGCCTCGTGTTCACGGTTCTCATCTCAGGATAACTGAGCCACGCTTCGACATCTCCCTGCGTGCTCAAGAAAAGAATGTCCACGCCGTGTTTTGCAAGCAAGCGAATGGCATCAAACGAGATGGATCCCTTGCCGCTAATGATTACTTGGCGAAGATCTTGGGGACTGATCACCTCGAGAGTTTTTCCTTTTTCCTTGATGATAATTGTCTCACTCTTTCGACCAATAATCTTACCAAAACCATCCACTATCAAGCGATCCATTCATTCTCCACTCCATCCACTAATT
>JAJRXH010000338.1 GCA_024276395.1 archaeon | reverse complement strand
ATTATTATAGACCAATGGAAGGACTTTACAAAGTGATTTCGTCCGACTTCATCCTTTTCAAGGGGAAGAATGTTTAGAGAAGTCATAAAAAATTGAAATAAAATATCACAGTTTTCATCATTCAATGCTTATTGATTGAGCTTTTTTATCACCATTCTTTTTCTTAAAAATAATCTCTAAAATTCCATTTTTAAATCTCGCTTTAGCTGACTCTGGATCCACTTCCCTCGGTAAGGACAACTCCTTGAAATAATGCCGATCATCCGATCGTGCGTCTATTCTCACGCTATCTTCTGTTGCTGAAAGATCTATGTCCTTCTTATCAACTCCAGGTAATTCAGCAATGACCCTAATCTGGTCTTCTTCTTCAATGACATCGACTAACGGTTCACGCCTAATCCGATATCGTTCATCTCCGTTCTCGCTCCCCACATCGATCTCCTCTTTCATTTCCGGAAGATCTCCAAATCTTTCAATTCGAGGCCCATCTGGGCCTAATGTGAAGCGGAAGCCCCAAACAAAAGGACGGTTTGTAGGTTCAATGTTTGATCTGGATTCAAAATGCATTGATGATGTAAGACTTCTAAAAAATTCTTCCATCATTCTCTCAATGTTACGCATAAATTCATCAAAATCATCAAATGACCCAAATCGTCCTCCCATAAAGGGAAAAGGAAATCCAAAAGGGAAGAAGGGTTGTCGATTCCACTCATTGTCATCTTCTTCATCATCTATTTTTTTTCTTTTCTTGGGATCTTTTTTCATATTTCAACACCTCGAAAAAGCTGTTTTCATGATAACAGCGTAATTCCATCTATAAAAATATATACGATTCGTTCCCTCCAAGATTGTTCGAATTCATCATATATATTTATATATTCTCCAGTAAAAAAGAGTTTTTTTATCATTAAAAAATCAAATCAAGACGAAAAAATGACCTTTAAGTTCTGGATGTTCTGTAATTAATCCTTTCTCCATCAATTTATGAATGATACGTTTGACCTGATCTTGTTCTAACCGTGTCAATTTTTCGAGATCTTCAATCGTCATACCTAAGGCATATTCTGGGTCATAGGCGGTCTTAGCCAGCAAATCGGCAATCAATCTCTCAAAATGATCCAGCTGAATTCTAACCTTTAGATCATAAATCGTGCCAATCTTTTTCTTGAGCTGAGAAACACCCTTTAAAACAATCCAATTAAGCAAATCTTCGACTGTCAAGCAACCAGTTTCATATCTTAGATGTGGAAATTGAAGCATACTTTCTAATTGTGAAAGTTTTTTTTCCGAAAGAATGATAAAGTATCCACCTTCGTATTCTTCCAGTAACTTACGGATAACTTCTGGGTAAGTAGGTAACTCCCATTGCTTGCGGAGGACATGTAAAATTTGAGCATGAATACCAGATAACGTCGGATTAAGTTTCAATTCCGTCATAATGTCATCATCTCCCCGGTCATAATGCCCGATAAGGTAGCAATTTTCATCGATTAAGGATAACACCCCATGTTATCTCACCACCCCCAACAATTCTTTTCTTCTCTATCAGGCCTAAAAATTCTAGTTCATCTAATATTTTCTCAACTTCAGAAAGAGATAAATTACATCTCATTGACAATTCCTTGGCCGTAACACCATTTTTATATTCTTTCATCAAGGTAAGACGCCATAATTGAGATGCCACGAGAAGTTGCCTTTTTGATAAGGATAGTCTCACTTTAGGATCTTCAATCGTGCCAATAAGATCATATAACCGTGGAATAACTTCAATTAGAGACCACTGAACAAAATCATCAATGCCTCGAAGTTTAATTTCATCTTTAACCGGAGGAAGATCAAGCAAATACAGAATTTCCTTTTGGACCTCTGAGTTTATTCTAACTAGTAATCCCTTTGACTTCAACTCTAATAGTCTTCTCAAGGTTTCCGCGGCATTTCGGGTCCCTAATCGCTCTTGAAGGCTCTTCAAGAGTTCCACGTGCCTAGAAGAAAGATTTAACTTCAGAGAAATCCTTTTTGGATAGTCATCGTCGATCATTTCTTCGGACATATCTAATCATGAAACTGCTAGGAAAACTGGCTAAAAAGATTTCCCTACCATCGAAAGGGATCGTCTATTCTAGGTCTGGTAGGCCTTGTATCTGGGTGATCATCTGGCGTGGGAATTATCGGGTGTCCAGATTTTTGAAAAATTTCCTTTCCCAAGTAAGGCTGACAAAATGGACAAGTCAAGCAAGATCTTGGATCAATCACCAGCATTTTAGGATTTTCAACTAGTTTTCCAACGACAATTTTGCAATAATCTTTTTTT
>JAJRXH010000022.1 GCA_024276395.1 archaeon | reverse complement strand
TTCTCCTTGTTGATAGACGGAAGAAGCACTTCCGTCCTCAATCTTGTTCTTGATCATTTCAATCTTGTATTCGTTTTTTCCTTCGTACAACTTGATGAGTTCTTCTTTTGGCATTTCGATTCTCTTGATTGGAAGGTCAGCCTTGGCGAGTTCTTTCATCTTTTGCTCGATCTTTGGTAAGTCTTTCTCAGAGATTTTCGTGGGAAAGTCGATATCATAGAAGAAGCCATCTTCCGTGGCGGGTCCAACGGTTGGTTTTGCCCCGGGATAGAGTTCCGTTACGGCATGTGCAAGAAGGTGAGCTGCAGAATGACGCAAGATTTGTAGTCCATCTTCAGAATTCACGGAGATGAACGAAAGAGTACCATTGTCTGAGAGTTTCCTTGAAAGATCTACTAGCTGCCCTTCAAATTTTGCCGCCAATATTTCTTGCTTGTTGGAAGGGCTAATCAATTCAAGAACCTCTTTGATTGAGGTTCCGTTTTCAACTTCTAGTTCTTTTTTTAGCTCTGGCATGGTTATTTTAATTTTAGCCATGATGATGCCCTCTGAGATGATGATTTGCTCGTGGAAGGTGATGGAATGAGGACAGAATCCGTTATGACTTCCTTGATGATTATTCCATGGCACTGCTAGTCGTGATGTTATTAAATAACAATGATTGGTAAACAATAGCCAAAGGTTAAAATGCATGAGAAAATGCTGGTGGATGGATTGATAGCAAGTGATCATGCTTGAAGGGGAACACCACTAATGATATCGGATGAACATCGAAGCAGCAAGCTAAAGAGGAAAATTATGGTCTTATTCGTGTTGACTTGTGTTCTCGTGGCTCCATTGGGAATTATCACGAGCACTTCTACCATGGTAGATGGGAAAACCGCTTTCCAGCGTAATCAAGGCGTCGTGACTGCTCCCAAATCGATGGGAAAGGTTGATGCTGCCAATTATGATGTCGTCACTACTGATGATGTGCGAAGTTCAACTCTTACTGGGAATGGTGTTGACTCGAAAACTTTCGTGCATTTGACTCAAAATGACACCACGAATGTCTCAAAAAAAGGTCCGATCCTCGATCTAGATGCCATTATAGGCTATCTAAGGAGCTCCTACATTGATGGGAAGGGCTATCAGGATACCCCAGTGGAGGGCCAACTTACTAGTCTTTCTACTTACCAAGCATTATTTGCGAGTAGGATTTTTGGTTTAGAATTTTATCAATTTAGCACATTTCGGAATACCCTGGAAGGTCAGATAGCCTCGCATCTTGCGGAATCCTTCCGTCAATCCGATCAGAATAAAGATTTTTATGGTGGTTTTTATTTATTAAATGGGGCGATATACCCTACGTTGGAGGGAACGTTTGGTGTCATTGCTACCATTGATTTATTACAACAGTCGATTTTATACGAAACACAATTCATTAATCGGAGTAATAGCACGCCTCGGTTCGTGTTATCACGTAATGTTACTTTTTCGTTGAACTTGACGAATCCATTATCCCCTAACATCACTCAAGCGTTGGCGTTTCGTGATACGTGGCCTGAAACAAGGCCCACCATCAAGGCGACTTTTGAGTCGGTGTTCGTACTGCAGGCTCTTAATCGGTCGGAATTCAATGCTACAGATGCTCTTAGCGTGTTGAATTACTTGAAATCACAATATGATGCAGATACCGGACTATTTAATGATGGGTCCTACTTCACGAGTCCCATCGTCCAAACGTGGTATGCTCTTCGCCTAATTGATGTTTTACTTCCTCTCGTGAATGAAGCTAACTTGACCCAGTCACCATTAACCTTATCTGACATTCTTGACATTAATGCAGCCATTGAAGGAATTAGACAAGCTCAAGATCTCACGAGTGATCCGGATCCGTTTAATGCGACTAGCACGTATGGTGGCTTTTCTTTTGCTGGTCATGCACCTGACGTCGAGCAGACTGGAGCGGCGCTAGCGGTACTTAGTGAGTTGGGTGTCCCCGTGGAAAACGAAACGGAGAGCGTGATTAATAGAACAGCTGCTTTATTATTCTTTAACCGTTCTCAATACTTGGATCGTGCTAGCAAAGCTCCCTTTAATCGCTTATACGGTGGTTTTGCCTCTAGTCCTCGTTTTGCCAATAGAACCATTGCTGGCGATGATTTCCATCCAAGAATGATCAATATGAAGAATCTCTTTTGGGTAGCCCTTGGGATGTACGTGAGCGGCTGGATCGTCGAAAACATAGATGTGGTCGTGGAAACAAATACTTACCTAAATGACAAGTCTTATGGGATGAGTAATTACTTAGTGCAAGGCGAAACGGCTACTGTGAATCTCAAGTTCAAGTACAAGGATAGCAAGTACAGTCACGGAGACTTGGTCCTCACGAACGTGACCATTCCTACGTGGGATCTTGATGTTGAAGCCGAAGCGAATCCCAATGCATTTCCGCGTAATGCCACTTATCAATTTACCGTGTTGAATGATACCAATCGTGCTTACAATTGGAGTCTGGGTTCACATCCCTTGCTTGTTAAACTTGGAATTCGGTCACTGAATCTTGTTAGTCCACTTGATTGGAATTTCACGACCTCCGTGTACGTTGGATATCGGGTCACTCTGATCAAGTTTAATTCAACGACTACCACACCACCAATTCCGACGACCATTGCTCCTAACAACACTCTATTGGTAGAGGTTCGCGTGGAAAATCGATCACTCTACACTTATCAGGCACATAACGTGACTACTGGAAACATCTCTTTCTTGCTTACGGATCCTAGTGGTAAAGTCGTGCTCAATCAAACTCATTCGCTGAATGGGACACTCTTTAGGCCTCTTCTCAACTATACATTTGCCAATGATTCCTTGTTGGGTACATGGAAGTTAGAAGTTGTCTATCATTATAATCAAAGTGCCATGCCACTTAATTCTTTCAATGAATCCCGAATTGTCAAGAGTTATGAAGTTAATGTGGAGACCGATCTCGAAATTCTGGATTTCACCTTAGAAAACGAGCTTTATCCAGGATCTTACATCAACGCTACTTTAAGTATGGCTTACTCCAATGGTTACATTTCGCCTAAAATAAATGCATCATTGGCTTTCAGTTTTAAAGATTCAAAAGAAATCGTTTTTAGCGTGAAACTGGTTCACGTCAATGGTACGAATTTTACCGTAGCTTCAGACGGACTGGTACCTCTTGAGCTTCTCATGGGTTCCTATGATCTGATCGTGCAATTCACGTGGAATTCCACGAGGAATACATTACCCGAAACCCTGACCAATGAGACGCTGATGACTGCAGATATTTTAGGTAAGGTAGTTGCCTTGAATGCGAGCTTGATCAATGATAAAGGCACCTACTCAGTACTAGATGAGGTTACCGCAGAATTCAGGATCGGAGTTTTCTTGCCGAATGGAAGTGTAATAGAAATTGCTCCGCTCTTAAATGATTCAATTCAGAATGATAATACCACTTTGCAACAAAAATCGAATGAGAATGCTGCGACTGTGACCAAGGCTAGTGACATCCTTTTATCTTTCTTGACGAACTCCACTAATCTGGATGACGTGTTTGACATATTGCAAGTGGCTAGCATCAATGCCACTCAGAACTGGTTCAATGCGTCGGTCAAGTTAAACCCTAACCTCCGCAACGGTGAATATGCAGTTACATTTAAGGTAAAGTTACCTACTAATGGAAGCTTTGTTTCCATTAGGGACCTTCGAGACAATGGTACAAGCGTTCTAAACCTCACTTTACATTACGAGGCAGATTTTATGGCGACGGACTTCGTGTTACAAACTGGAAAAGGATCCACCATATCTGGAGATGAGGTGTTTCGTAGTAAGGGTACCATTGTCTTAGCATTTGCGGTACGGTCTAATGCTGAAGGTGCGATCATTCCTGGCCTAAGCCTCTATGCAGTCCTAAGAGATGCAGACGGGAATGAGATTTCGGTACTGGCAGTTGCGTTTTCCAATGAGTCAAATGAGTATCACGTGACCTTGGCACTGCTTGGACTAGACTTGGGATTGTATAGCATCGATATATACACGGTCACGGCAATTAGTCCGGATACCAAGCTTAACTCAGAATCGATCAGCTTTAACCTCACGGAACCTAAGGAACTTGACATTGGACCAATCTTTCAAAGCGTTGCTTTGTTCACGTTACTGTTAGCGTTCGTGATTGTTGTCTACCTTAATTATAGAGTAGAAAAAAGACAACAGGCGTGATGATTAACTCACGCAAAAATTTTTTTCCTTTAATTTTCTTTTTTTCACCTATCATTCATGCGCACGGTTTCAAGTTCCTCAACATTAAAAAAGAATGGACACTTGAAGGAGCTTAGAAAAACTTTTCATTAAAGTCAGCATTCATGGCGCACGTTCACGTGTTACCAATCGTGTGAATGTTCGTGGTGAAAGTAATCGATTAAGGGGACGAAATCATTGAAAACAAATCCATTGTTAGTGGTCAATCCAGAGGTTGTAGAAGAACTAGAGCGATATCTAAATGACGCCATTAATTCGCTTCCTTATCCAGTCAATGAACGAATCGAGGATTTCATGTTTCGCTCAAAGGGAAAAATGCTCCGCCCCATCTTGGTCGTGATGACAGCGAGCATTCTCGCTGGCGATGACAAGAACTGCATGGATACAGCCTATCGTTCAGCTTGCGCCACGGAGTTGCTCCATAATATGACGCTTCTTCATGATGACTTGATTGATGGTGCCCCCAAGCGTCGTGGCCAGCCAGCATATCACGTTCGACACGGCATGGAACGCGCCGTGCATGATGGTGATCTCTTGCATGCACATGCACTAACGCTTGTCAAGGATTACCCCAGCTTGAATCTCATCATTCAAGTATCAGAGCTCGTAGGAATCGGAAATGCCTATGAATTAGAAGATCGCTTGGATAACATATTTGACTTTACCTTGGACCGGGTCATCGAAATCATGAAACTTAAGACAGCAGTAGTATTTGCTGGCTGCGTTGAGTTGGGTTGCATCGCGGCTAAGCGGCATGATGATGTGTGGTCAGATAAACTCAAGGAGGCAATCATCAATGCTGGGGTGGCTTTTCAAATCCAGGATGATTTACTCGATATAGTCGGTGATCCTGAAGTTTTTGGAAAGGAGCACTCATGGGACATTCAAGAGAGCAAGCGGAACTTGTTTCTTTACTTTGCATTGAAGAAAAAGGGTCATGCTGAAGAGCTCAAGCGAATTTATTCCATTCCAGTTGGTAAAAAGACGAAAAAAGATGTTGAATATGTTCATTCAGTTTTTAATGAGGTAGTCAATGACGTGATCAAGATTCGAGAAGAACACTTGCAAAAAGCGTTAACAGCCTTGGAAGAACTAGAGCAATCCGCACCAGATGAAAAAGCACGGCAATTATACGAATTTCTCAGGGAACTGACCATTTTCTTGTGTCGAAGAGAGAAATGAATGGATTTAAAGGGGATTCATTTACGACATTAAAAAACTAGCTTTAAAAGTCATCAATGCAATAAGTCACTTGAGAATCCCACTCAACGCTCGTGGCGAAAAGAAGATCAAAGGTTGGTGGAAAGTTGATTCCTCATGTTTACCTTTACACCAAAGATCACGCGTGGATTCTAGTGCAAAATGACGGCACTGTTCGAGTCGGCGTCACTGAATTTCCGTTGCGTGAATTGGGGGACATAAAAAATGTCGAATTGCCGCAAGGAGGAGAAGAAATTACTCGGAACGTCATCATAGGTGCGATTGAAGGAGAACGTGGAGTTTTTGATCTAGTTGCTCCTTTATCTGGAACAGTGGTTGCCGTGAATTCCCATCTTCTGACAGATCCTTCTAGCCTGGGATATATGGCATTTCAGGAATTTCTTTTTGACTTGGCCCCATCCAAGTGGGATGAAGAATCGAAGGATTTGATCAGTGCTGCCGAGTATGAGACTTTAATTTGATGATAGTTAATAATTAAGGAGAGAAAAAGCAGCGAATCTCTTCTTTTCCCTTTAAGGATGATAAATAATGGTTCACAATATGAAAAGTGATGAGGAAAAGTGATGAGGAGCTCTACTTATTTTTCACTTTGAAAAGTTTTTTTCCTCTTCTTCCTTGAGCACTCGTCTGAGCACCTTGCCAACTACTGATACTGGCAGGTTTTCCCGAAATTCAATATGTTGGGGAATCTTGTATGGAGCTAAATGCTTACGACAGAAATTACGGATATCTTCTTCCGTGATCTTTCCTCGATATTCTGGTTTTAACACGACGAATGCCTTGACGGTTTCTCCTCGCTTGGGATCCGGTACGCCAATAACAGCTGCGCTTTGAATTGCCTCGTGCTTGAATAAGACTTCTTCTACATCTCTTGGATAAACTTTATAGCCAGATGCAATGATCATATCTTTCTTGCGGTCAGTTATGTAAAAATATCCGTCTTCGTCCATGTATCCAATATCACCGGTTAGCAAGTATCCATCAGACGTGAGTACTCTTGCATTTTCTTCAGAACGATTCCAATATCCTTTCATTACCTGTGGTCCCTTGATGGCAATTTCTCCAATCTCTCCTGGAGGAAGTTCCTTCGTGGGTTCATCCACGTCTACAACTTTCATGAAGGTGTCTGGAAGTGGTAGTCCAATGGATCCTATCTTTCGTCCAGGTTTCGTATCGGGTTTCAAGGGATTAGCAGAAGCCACCGGAGATGTTTCAGTCATGCCATAGCCCTCGACGATTCTTGACTTGGTTTTTTCTTCCCATTTTTTCATTAATTCCAGTGGAAGGGGGGCTGCGCCTGAGAGACAAGCTTCCAAGCTAGATAAGTCATATTTATCGATGTGTGGATGGTATAATAATTGGTTATACAAAGTGGGAACGCCATGAAAGTAAACAGGCTTGTATTGGTGAATGGCTTCCAGAATATCCGTGAAAGGGGGGTTACCTCCTCGCGGATCTGGGATGATGACAATCTGGAGCCCATAGAAGGCCGCAAAAAGTAGTGCAACGGATAGTCCAAAGGAATGGAAAAACGGTAATGCGCCAAGAATAGACGCGTTTCCAGGTTCTACTTTTGGCCACACGACTTCGTTCATCTGATGGAGGTTGGCTATTAAGTTGAAATGTGTGAGCATTGCGCCTTTTGGATCTCCAGTTGTTCCTCCTGTATAAACCAGGACGGCGACATCCTCTTTTGGATTAATGCTTGGCTTTTCGATCAAGGGTTCCTTGTTCTTGATGATTTTGATGAAGTCAAGATCTTTTGGGTCCTTGTTCTTGGACTCTGGAATTTTTCCGAGTAATCTACCGATGATGGCCTTCGCTTTAGGTATCATTGGCTTCAAGTTAGCGTAAATCACGTGTTCAACGGGTGTTTCGTCTTGGACTTTTTTAACTCGTGAATACATTTGAGGATGATCAAGTACCACGACGATTTTCACCTTGGCATCATTGAACTGAAATCTTAATTCTGATGGCGTGTATAGAGGATTCGTGGCAACGGCGATTCCTCCCACCTTGAGGATTCCAAACATGACAATTGGCCAATACGGTGTGTTAGGCATGTAAATGGATACTCTGTCTCCTTTTTGGATGCCTAGGTCTTTCAGTGCACTTGCAAGTTGGTCTGCCATGTCATTTACTTGCTTGAAAGTTAGTTTCTTTCCCATAAAAATAGTAAAGGTTTTATCTGGGATTTTCCGAGCGTTACGTTCAAGGATTTCATGAAGTGCCATTTCGGGATATTCAAGGTGCTTTCTCATGTACTCGGGCCATGACCTTTCTAACCAAGGAGCATGTGACAAAAAAACACCACCCTTCGAGAGAATGACTTTCCTCAAAGGATGCTTACTTGATGCCCATTTATGAATGTTGCTGCCGCACGATCTGGTTGCTGAATTGATGCTTAATCGCCGTTAGTAGTAGAAGAAGAATTAGAAGGGGCAAAAATGGAAGTTACTAGTTCCTTGAGTTGAATGAAAATGGGATCGTCCTCAGAGAACATGAAAACGGAATCCTTGAAGATTTCAAGATCTAACTTCTTAAGTTCTCGTGCAAAGAGTTTTATTTTTCTTCGCAAGGAGTATGTTTCTTCTTTGGCTACGAGAACAATGGTAAATTCAGAGCTTATTGGTTCTAATAGTAGCAAGGCGTTACCTTGGTCAATCTTTCTCAAGTTACTACTGCCAAACATTTCCTTGGCAAAGCTATTGATGGCCATGAGGAAACTGCTAATGACTTGATCATCTGGGGCACCCTCGCTGGCTTCTTGGAACTTGTAGGTGAACAAGGACATACCGTCATTACGGAGTAACATGACCGTTGCAGGAAGCTTTTCTTGTTCTAGGATAGGTTGTCCGGTAGCAGCTTGTTGAAATTGGAGATTGCTCAGAAGCCTCAGCGCCTCCGTGACAAATAAGGTAGATAGATAATCCTTGGTGAGCCAGATGCTTCCTCCAATGATGTTTGTCTGTCCAAGTAATTCCGTGACTCTTTTCTCGAAGAGGGCATATTCCATCTCTTGGTCAGCATTCATCACGGATTTGGCAGTTTCCTTGTATGCTTCTAACGAAGATTTAGCTTCGCTAGGCAATAGCAGAGCCAAGAGCAAGTATCCTTTTACTAGCTGAAATATGGTAGTGTAATAGGGTGTTTCGATGTGTCTTACTAGCAGTTGCATGTCTTCCATCAAGTACAAGGCCTCATGAATTCTTTCGGCAGTGGGGTTGAGCAAGTATCTCTTCAGTAGAATTTCTAGAGAAAGATGCGAGAATTCCAAGCTGAGGTCATAGTGTCCGTACTTGTCGGCGATGTTTAGTCCTTCATCGATGTGAGCCATTGCATCATTAAGGTTGCCTTGAATCAAAGCATGCACAGATTCTGCAAACCGATTCCAGAGTAAGGTGGTGATGTCCGCGCGTTTTGAAGTCTTCTTAGGAATTCTCTTGACCTTGCTTCTTAAGGCATCCAAAGAACGTTTTGCCTTGTCCAATCGGTCGATTCTGGAGTAAAGATAACAGAATAAGGCATGTATGATCGGATCGTCGATGGTGACCTGACATGATAGTAATTCGGCTCTTTGCAAGTATTCCATGGCCTTGCGATGGTGTTTTTCATCAAGATATGACTTTGCTACCGTGAGAAACTGTCCAACAGCATTGTGATAATTTCCTAATTTTTCACTTGCCTCAGCTGCCTGCTCTAAAACTTCTCTCCCTTCAGATCGTAATCCTTCCAAAAGCATCGCCGTCCCAAGGTTCCCACCCACTACAGATTGTCCTCTGAGATCGCGAGTTTGTTCAAAAAGGAGAAGAGCTTGTCGCAAAAATGCCATTCCTTCATCCATTTCTTGTGATTGAAATCGTGATATTCCAGCAAGGTTCAAGAAAAATGCTTGCCACCAAGGATCTTGTACATCATCAAACCATTCCAAGGTTTCATCAATCATTTTCCGAAAACTTTCAACATGGCCCATAAATAAAAGTCTCATGGCTGAGAGGACCGTAATCTGGAGTTTTATCCGAAGTAATAATTCTTTTGGTGCAAAATCACGAATTTGTTGGCTTTTCGCGATATCGTAAAGTTGATTGATGATTGATTCGGTCTCTTCGAATTCTCTCAGGTATACTTTCGTCACTCCTAACGTGAAGTAAGTTTCAATGATGAGAAGCGTGTCCATTAGTCCATGTTTTTGACCTAGCTGCTTGAGAGCATCAAATTGGAGTTGGCATAAATGTAACGCTTGTTTAAAGTTATTGCGATAAACGTGCATGCGCGCAACGAATGGAGTCAACTCTTTCACATGTGGATATTCTTTTGCTAATTTTAATAGCAGGTCATATTCGGCAGTCGTGAATGATAGTTGCCCAATGGCGTGCCACCATCGCCGTGAAGGGTTATCTAGTTCCTTGACAGTAGCAATCATGGCCTTGAGCATTCTAATCCGTGGATGTATCTCTGATACCTCTAAATCGATAAAATGTCGGAAATATATTCTTTTTTGATCGATGGGAACTCTTTGAAGCAACAATCGGTATTCAGGTACGATAAACGTGTCTTGTTCAAGCATTTTTCTTCCACCGTCATTCATCCATGGAAAAGGTATTTTCAACTGCTTTTAAGCTATCCTCGATTTTGCCTCCGAAGGTGAGGAAAAAGCTGAAGAAATGAGTCATCTCATCTAATTGGTTAGGGACATTTTGCGCGATATGTGGGAGTTATTCTACTTGTTCTCAGAATATTAAAGGAGTATGGGTGTTATTAGAAGAGAGTCATTCTCTTGTTCTTGAAGTATTTAAAGAAATATACTTTCTTTTTAAAGTGTTTTTTTAAATCTCGGGATAACTGAGTAACTCTCATTAAAAACACTTTTTAAATAAATGGGGATGATTAAATAACTCTCACTTCCAGGGTTTCAATAATCTGCAGCCCGCAACAAAATATTTAAAAGATATATGATCCTATATTAAGATGTGTAACCTACTACTTTATCTTAGCTAAATACGTTACGTGTATATTGGTGAAAGAAGAATATCCGGAGAGTTTAACTAGAAAGTTTGAAGTTTGAAGTTTTGAGAAAATGACTTGGGTAGAAATTTCTTTCAAGTATTTTTAAGTGTTTAGCGCGTGTTATTAGCTCCTCTTATGAGGGCTACAATTCTACCACTTGTTGGAGTTAGAAGGAGATGAATTCTAGAAAAAAAATATTGGTAGGTTTGGGCGCACTGTCGCTCGTAGTGTTTCTCAGTGTTTCATCTCTCTCGCCGCTTGCTCTTGGATTAGCTAAAGAAGTCACTGATTCAAATTTAACACAGTACCGCATTTCGTCTTCTAATGGTGGTTTCCGAGCAACAGGATTTGCATCATCACCATTCCAGACGACGCCCTATTGGAGCACGCCCTTCTGGTCAACACCCTTTTGGGCAACACCATCACAAGGCGATCCATTCTGGTCGACGCCCTTCTGGGCAACACCCTTCT
>JAJRXH010000337.1 GCA_024276395.1 archaeon | reverse complement strand
TTTTTAGCTAGAATGATTCGTTCACGTTCCCTAATATCTTCAGGAAGAGCTAACAATTTCCTAGCACGAGATCGGTATCGTCGCAGCTGCGTCTGAGCTTTCCAAATCTCTCGTTTATTACGAAGCCCATACTTACCCATGATGGGCATTTCAGCGATGATGCGTTGCTTTCTCCAAGGATGCTTGGGTCCTACATATTTCTTCCTTAGTTTTCGTGGATCACCCATGTTACCATAACCCTCCAAAACGGGATCTTACCTTCATTTCTTCTTTTTCTTCACACCCACCGTCTGTCCTTTACGACCTGTAGTCTTTGTTCTTTGGCCACGGACTCGCAAGCCAAACATGTGACGAATTCCTCGATAGCTGCGAATGTTCTTGTGAAAGTCAATATCCATCTTCTGCGTAACGATCCAGTCATTACCAGTAAGAATGAGGTATTGTCCCGTGACTCGGTCTTTTTGTCTATTCATAATGTGATCTGGCAGTCCATATTCCTTAGGATTATCGATCACGTGTTCAAGTTTTTCAATCTGTTCATCAGAAAGATAGCCAACTCTCATATCCTTGGGAACACCCGCAGCGTCGCAAATGATTTCAGCAAGATTTCTACCAATCCCTTTTACGCTAGCCAAGGCAAAGGGGACAAGTAAATCACCACGGATATCTGTTTCTTTAATTCTCACGAGTAATCTTAGCTCTGGCATGATCTTACCCTCTAATCATCCTGAAAACGAGGCCTACTGTTCTTGACTGTCATACCATCTCAAGGATGCCCATTTAATTCTAAGAAACAGTAGTTCCAAGTATTTTATAAAGATGGCTCTGTTGGTTATTCTCGAGTGAAGAGAGTGCTCTCAAAAGACTCAAATTTCTTTCCTAGAATGTAGCATCATTAGATGACAAAGCCCTCAATTTTATGAGATTTTTGGTTAACATCACACTGAAAAACGCTCTGACTAGTCAAGGGAGTGATGATTAATTCTTTATCTGTCCATCTAAGAGTTGCAAATTGAGACTGATATCGTCGCTGCTCCACATCAATCACGGGTTCACCTTGGACCACCACGTATTGATTTGTGGCAATGTTCAATTGTAATTGATTAGAACGTTTTTCACCACTAGTTGGATTCTCCATATCTTCTTTAATCTCGAAATTATCCTCGATTTTCCGAACACGTAGTCTTGCTGAAATTTTACTTGAATTAGACAACAATTGTTCTCGTTTTAATGCGAAATATTTAATGTCAGAAACAATAAACCCAACCTTTTTTTGATCGGTATCAAGATGTTTATAGGCTTTTGCCATGAAATAACTCGGATTCACGATCGGTGGCCTAGGAAACGTCAAGATAACCTCATGAACGATAATTCTTGGCATACTTTGTGCCTCCTTCTTGTCTCCAAAGGAACAATGCTCCATCCCTCTTTAAAAGTATTCGGTGCCATGAGCTTCACGAAGGATGTTCCCACATTTCAATGATGATACTAGCCACCATTTACTTAAGTGTCTTGAAAAGAAGGGTATCTTGGATAAGAAAAAGGGCGAAGGATAATGACAGCACAACAGTATGAAAAAAATAATGAGAGCGATGCTGCCAAGCGGACAGAGGAACTATATCAGCGTGCTCTAAAATACTCCAAATACTACGAAGGAAAAATTCAAGTTACCCCTAGAGTACCGATTACAGGACTACAAGACTTCTCATTCTGGTACACTCCTGGAGTTGCCGCAGTATCAAGACAATTAGCTAAAAATAAAGACGATTCCTTTGAATACACTAGCAGATGGAATACCATTGCCATCATGAGTGATGGCACCCGCGTGTTAGGATTGGGAGACATCGGTCCTGAGGGAGCCATGCCCGTCATGGAGGGAAAAGCGCTCATCTTCAAATATCTTGGGGGAGTTGATGCCATTCCTCTTGTACTCAACACCAAAAATCGGGAGGAATTCTTAAAGGTCGCCAAATTTCTTGAGCCTTCCTTTGGAGGAATTAATCTCGAAGACATTGCTTCTCCTAAGTGCTTCTATCTTCTCGAAAACATTCGCGAACAACTGAACATTACTGTCTGGCATGATGATCAACAAGGTACTGCTGGGGCGACGCTTGCTGGATTAATTAATGCCTTCAAGTTAACTGGAAAGTCCCCCAAGGAAAGTAGGGTCATCATTTTTGGTTCAGGAGCAAGTAACATCGCCACCATCCGTGTTCTCGAAGTTTACGGCGTACCAGCTAAAAACATGATTGTCATCGACTCAAAAGGGATACTTCACGCTGATAGAGAAGATATGGATTCACTAATGCTCAAAAATCCATGGAAATATGAAGTTGCCTTGAAAACGAACAGTGAAATGATAACTGGTCCCATTGAAGAGGCTTTTAAAGGAGCTGACGTGCTAGTGGCCGCTTCTAAACCTGGACCAGGCACCATCAAGAAAGAATGGATTGCCCAGATGAATAATGATGCCATTGTATTCTCCCTAGCCAACCCCGTGCCAGAAATTTATCCCGAAGATGCCAAAAGAGCGGGTGCCAAGATTGTAGCAACTGGACGAAGTGACTTCCCCAATCAAGTTAATAATAGCTTAGTTTTCCCTGGTGTCTTTCGAGGAGCGCTTGATGCCCGTGCTCGGACGGTAACTGATGAAATGGTAGTCACTGCCGCAGAAACATTAGCTGCACATGCTGAAGAAAAAGGCATCCACGAAGAGTACATCATTCCCACAATGGAAGAATGGGTAGTATATCCAAAGGTAGCTGCTGCCACGGCGAGCAAAGCCGTCTCCATGGGCGTCGCAAGAATAAAAAGAAGTCATGATGAATTCTTTGAAATTGCAAACACCATCATCAAGAGCACTCGCACGATGATTGAACGTCTCATGAAACACGGAGACATTAAACCCTTTCCTAAGGAGGTTCCATAAATGGATGAAATAAATTTTAGAGAAGCAACGAAAGAAGATATCC
>JAJRXH010000336.1 GCA_024276395.1 archaeon | reverse complement strand
CAACATCAGTTTTTCCTTCGATTTATCATTACTATGTTGTTGGATGACTATCAGTCCTTGATAGAAATAAGTTCGTGCCAGTTGAGTTAACGGAGGTTTTCTTCGAAGATGCTCTCGTCCTAGTTTGAGGTAAAGATGGTAGATTTTTTCTGATAATTGCTTAGCTTTTGTAAGGTCATTAAGCGTTATGGACTCACTAATTGCTTTTTTTAAGAGTTTGATCGCCAAGTGGTATTGGTTGTCATCAATGGACTTGGTAGCCACGGTCTCAAGTACCGTTGTTGCTTCTTCATTCTTTCCAGCAGCTTTCAACATTCTCGAGACGATGGTCGCTAGCTGATAAGTCTCATGATAAAATTTTTTCTCAAGTGCCCGTTCAAGCACATTTTTTGCTAGGATTAAGGCTTTTTCTAACTTTTGTTGAGAAGATTGACGCTCATCCATTGAATTTGAGAGAGAAGATATGGTGCTTAGGCGTTCTAAAATCATTGAATTTGGTCGAAGTCCCAGGCGAAGGTCGGATTCGAGTGATCTTAATAGGAAATCTAGTTCAGAGGATGCCTGTTTACTGATGCTCTTGATTTGCAACTGATAATATCGGTGTAGAGCTAGGGAACATACATAAATCAACTGAGATTCCCTATCAACATGGACAATCCCTTGATCTATTAATTTTTTCAAGTATTGAAATGGTTGTGGGTGAATGTTTGCGAGTTCTTCAAGCTGGATGATGCTTTTTGGTGATTGTAATATTGCTGTGAAAAATTGATGTTCCATCGGTGATAACTCGAGAAATTTTGCGATGAATGTTTCAAAATCCATTTTTTGCAAGATATGATTAACGTGTGTGAGGATCATTTGGGCACTTGGCATTTCACTCAGTTTTTTTTCTTTTTTTAGATCTTGAATCGCCCAGCAAACGAGATCAATGGTGAACATCAACGTGAATGGTGTTCGATCACTTACCTGGATGCATTGGTGACGTAATAGTTCATTACGGAACGGAGATGGACCTCTTTGGAGTAGAAATTGTTCTGCTTCCTCCCAAGTGAATCGTCGCAGCACGAAAGAATGCCTTGCGTGAATGTCTGTTTCTTCAGCCTTTAGATCTAGGTAATAATCTTGTTCTAGCACACAAAGAAAATAAACGGGTATTTTTTTGCGATGTAGTTCTCTAGCAAGATGCATCAAGACTTGCAATGCAATTGGATAACCGTTGATAATGAAACGTTCGAGATGATCCATTGCGATGATGATTTTGTTGCTTGCTGGAAACTGATATCTGGATATTTTTTTGACAAATGCTTTTACCAGTTTTTCTGGTTTTTCTTCTGGTGTAAGTAGTGGTAAAACTTTTTCCGTTCGTGTTCTTTTAAAAAAAGTTTTTTTGCTGGCTTTTGTGTGAGTTAAAATCATGCTTGTTAGTTCATTAAGGAAATTTTGCGAAGAAGGGCCTAATGGTATGAATAGCTCATGGGTGAGAAATCCACTATCTTGGCATTCGTTTATGAATGCTTTTAATAGGCTTGTCTTCCCGCTTCCCGCCTCTCCGACGATGAGAATTATGTGACTTTCCCATTCATTCCGAGTGAGACTATTTAACAGTTCACGAAATTTTTGGAGTTCGTTCTGGCGACCTATCAGTTTATCAGGTGTCGTGGGCTTCAGAAAATTGAGTATTGAGTCTTTCACGATTCATGCCCCTTCTATGTGAAATACTTACCAATTTCTAAAAGAACGACAGAAATCACTTCTTTATTTGACTTTCTCAAACCATCGTCCCAGCAAAAAAGTTTTTAATTTGTTAGAGAAAAGTTACTTAGATGGATGAATGGCGATACCTCGTCTTTTTTCTCGGGTCTTGCTGATTGATTCTGAAAAGAACGGACTATGGACGAATAGAGTGGGAATGATCATGTACGGTGCGGTGTTTTATGAATTTGACCAAAAATACGGAGGCATTCCGAAGACAACTTATTTCCCCGATTTCCAACCAGAAGATGAACTTCTCAAGAAAATATCAGCTAAAGTATTTGCACTCTTAGCCATGACTGAAGGTGGAAGCGAAGGAGTTAAGTGGTTGGTATCACCTCTTGTTGGTGCTCTCTTTTCATTTTCCTATACCTTCTGGACAAAAAAAGAAGAAACTGGCGAGCCTCAATACTACAGCATTGTGCTTATTTTGCCCGAAAAATTTGCACGAGTTTTCCTTATCAAAGGTGAACTTCTCTATCAAGAACTTGAGGAAGGTGCCAAGGATTTTCTCCGAAAGGGCAAGTTCGATTCACATCGTTTGAAAAAAATGGTTGAAATTCTCAAGGTCTTTTCGGAGCGGATGGAAAAAACTGGACTTGGTCTCAGCATTCGGATGAAAGTTGATGAATATGCAGAGAAAATCGGAAAGAAGGATGAATTAGATAGAATTTACGAGCTCTTAGGACTACCACGGATTGCTTTTTATCCTTCCATGCGGGATCATCCCAAGTGGGAATTTGCACGACTTATGGATGGTAATCGCACCCTGAAGGAAGCCATCTTGTTACTCCTAGAAGCCCATGACGATGTGGAACTAGAAGATATTTTCGAGTGGTTCGATGAGTTTCTCGACAAGGAAGTCATCGGCCTCCGTAAGTAACTATATCTTGGTCTTCGGGTTGTCATACCTTTTTTCTTTTCTTTTACTTTACACGCCCCTGCCATCCCTACCTTAACATAAAATAAAGGTTTTAAGTTGTGACTTTTTTTGATGACATGGAGTTGTTCACGCGTGTTGAAAACTTTAACGAGGTTTTTGGCTAAAAATGCGTCTTTTTCATTCCTAATAGGTACAATGATCCCATCATTCCTGAACTAGATGCGTCATTTCTCTAATGATTGATGGATAAAGGAGACATCGACCTTCAACTATGAATTTCTCTTAAAGAAATGAAACGGAAGTACAAGGATTCTTTCTTCCCTATTAACAGCATTTTTCGGCCCAAAAAAAACAAATAAGGTGAGAACACCATGGGATTTTTCATTGAAGACATGAACGCAGTAACTGAAGCTCTCTTTTATTTAGTATTCGTGTCCGTGGTAGCTGCCTTCGGATACGTCTTATACCTATATAGAAAGCTTGATAAAATTGAAGTCGATGACCCTAAGGCTCGAGAAGTCGCAGATGCCATCCGAGAAGGCGCTTATGCCTTTATGAAACGTCAATATCGTACGATATTATTGATATCAGTGATTGTTGCTATCCTAATTGCCGTTGGTTTCTATACAGTCTTAGAGACAGAAGCAGGAACTAAATTCATTGATCGTGCTGATCTTGCTGTTTGGACGGCCATTGCTTTTCTCCTGGGAACTATCTCTTCAATGATTGCTGGGTACATCTCAATGGACATTGCCACGAGAACTAATGTTCGGACGGCAATGCTTGCGAGAAAGTCATTACCACGTGCTTTCAGAATTAGTTTTGATGGAGGTCTAGTTCTTGGCCTATCGGTCGTTGCCATGAGCTTGATCGGTGTAACTGCGCTTTTTCTCCTTGCTTGGGCTTATGGAGGAATCGTGACTGAAAGAGCCTATGATTTTACTGAGGCTCCCATTCTCATTGTTGGATTTGGGTTTGGTGCATCCTTTTCAGCTCTATTTGCCCAGCTCGGTGGCGGTATCTATACGAAAGCAGCTGATGTCGGTGCTGACCTCGTTGGGAAGGTTGAGGCAGGTATCCCTGAGGATGATCCTAGAAATCCAGCCGTCATTGCCGATCTTACTGGTGACAATGTCGGTGATATCGCTGGACGTGGTGCTGACCTCTTTGAAAGTATGACTGCTGAAAATATCGGTTCAATGATCATTGCCACTGGACTGGCCGCAATCTTCGGAATCCAAGGATTTATCT
>JAJRXH010000335.1 GCA_024276395.1 archaeon | reverse complement strand
TTATTATATGATCTTCTCATGGTTAGATGCTTATGATTAGTTTCTATTGGCGAATAACTCATCCAGTGCCGGAGATTAGTGCAATCATGGTTTGATGCAAAGTAGATGATTCAATTGGTTTCACTTACCATGGCTGAGTGGAGGAGTTTTGATGGAAATGAAAAAGATTCCCGTGTTACCATTGTCACGCTTGTCGGCGTATCGTCATTTCATCACGCAATTTTTTGGAATTGATGAATTGCAATTACAAGAAAATGCTGGTCGTGCTGTGGCAGCGCTCGTGAGAGAATTATATGGTCCCTTATCTAGCATGAAAATTGCTGTTGGTATAGGACTCGATTTCAAGGCCGGTGTAGCTCTGGTAGCTTCTCGTTTTTTAGAGAATTGGGGTGCTTCTATTTCATTACTCTTAGTTGGTCGTCCCACATTGAGATCTTCGGAAAAACAATTGGAAATTGTCAAAAAAATGATTGATGATATTAATGTCATTCGTTGGCCTTCGTTAAATTCTTATGATCTGGTGATAGACGGTATCGTCGGCTTTTCACTTAAAAATGAACCATCAGGTCGAGTGAAATCTCTCATTGATCATTTTAAATCAATCAAGAGAAATATTTTAGCAATTGAAGTTCCCAGCGCCATTAATGTGTGTAATGGTCTCCCTTTTGGTGATATGGTGGTTAAAGCTCGAGAAACTATCGCTCTAGGAGTCCCTAAAGAGTCCTTATTCCTTGATCAAACGAAACATTACGTGGGAGATGTTTACTTGGCTGATATTGGTCTTCCACAGCGATTATATGAAAAACTTGGTCTAGATATGCCTCGCTTGTTTGGTGAAAGTGAAGTAATTCGGCTGCATGAAGCAAGTAAAAAAATCACTTGAAGATGAACTTGGAAAGGGAGGTCGCGGGAGCATCCCATTTCGTTATTAATTCATCTGAGAAGAGAAAATCAAAAATTTTTTGAGAATCCGTAAGGCTATCCTCACCTGGCCAAGCAGCTTTTGCTTTTGATTCACAGATGATCACGGTTTTGTGAATGAAATTTTCATTTTTAAGAACGCTGAGAAAGAGTTTCCAAGGAAGCTTGGCGCCTTTATCGAGTAACGTGTGTTCTTGTTCGCCATGTTTCCCAACAATGATACCAGACAAGTGAATGGGTAAAGGTCGATGGTTAGATACGTCTAAGTTGTCTTCTATCTTAATTAATCGATTTTTAATTTGATCGTACGTGATGACGGTACCGCCTCTGGCAAAATCGTGTGCAAAATCCCACGTGAGGAGAGTTCCAGTTTCAGAAGCAACGTGGATTAAAGTATCAAAGTCCGCAAAACTGTTGATCTTTCCTCCTACTTCAGGTGCTAATTCTATTTCAGATGCACTGAGTTCTTCCTTTCTCTTGAGTAATTCTTTAACGCGAGAAATTACTCTTTGAATGATTTGAACACTACTTAGGCTTTTTTTTTCAGTAAATGAACCGCAGTGGAAAGTGATGTGTCTTAAGTTCAGAACAACACCTAGTTTGAACATTTTCGTGAAATGTGCCTTTGTCGTGCGCATTTTTTTTTCTTCCGATACGGTGAGACTTGCAATGTAGGGAGCATGTGCTGATTTATAGAAATTCTTGAATGTTTCTCTGGCTACTTTGACTTGTGTTTCGCTGGGATAGTGTTCAAATCCCCTGGGGAGTGTCCTTCCACCACCGATGAGACAATTTGTCCATCCAAATTCAATTGAATTAAGTTTGGCGGTTTCTGTCATCATTTTTTTTAGTTTTTTGAGAACGTGTTGCTTTCAGTTTCTCGTGAAGTGATGTGAAATACCTACTTTAATCATTTTAATTCAAGAAAAGGTTCTTTTTACTTGTTGATAAATATTTTTGATTCTACTTTCTCTATTGCTTATCAATGTTGATGTTTATGGTGGAATCGATGAAATGGATTCGCGTCGGTAGACGTTTCCATGGAGATGAGAAAGATGAGCTCTGATGAAAAATCGTGGATATTAGACACGTTGCAAGAATTAATAGCTATTAATAGTGTCAATCCAGCTAATGATGGTCCAGGCGAAAAAGAAAAATGTGATTATCTTGAAAGGTTAATAAAGTCTTGGGGTTTTAAAGTCAAGCGTTATTCCCCAAAAGATGACAAAGGTATTGAGCGACCTAGTTTGATAGTGCGTGTAGCTGGAAAAGATCAGTCTAAAACGGTATGGATCATTGCACATGTCGATACAGTAGCTCCTGGGGATCTGTCAAGGTGGGATTCAAATCCTTTTGAGCTCAGAGTTGAAGAAATAGATGATGATGTCAAGGTTTATGGTCGTGGTGTAAATGATAATGGCGTTGGAATAATGAGTTGTTTATTGCTTTTGAGACGAATCAAGAACGATTCTCTCGTTCCTAACTACAATTTGGCCATTGCTTTCTTTGCGGATGAAGAAGCTGGCAGCCGATATGGAATGTATTGGATATTAGAAAACACTGATGAATTCAAGAAGGGAGATTTTGCCATTGTCCCGGATGCGGGGAATGAAGCAGGGGATTGGGTAGAGATAGCGGAAAAAGGCATTCTTTGGATGAAGATTATCGTTGAAGGAAAGCAAGCACATTCTAGCATGCCACATCTGGGAAAAAATGCCCACCTGCATTCGATGCAATTCAATCATG
The DNA here is from genome assembly GCA_024276395.1 of archaeon. Taxonomy (GTDB): domain Archaea; phylum Asgardarchaeota; class Heimdallarchaeia; order Hodarchaeales; family S146-22; genus JAJRXH01. The sequence goes on along the minus strand of JAJRXH010000335.1, from coordinate 809 downwards.
CTCTTTATGAAAGATTGCACGAGAAATTTAGCGATGAAAATGAATTGTTCGAGCCATCTTGGAGTACTTTTCAGCCTACGAAGAAAGAGTTGAATGTAGAGGGTATCAACACCATTCCCGGGAATGATGTAGTTTATTGGGATGCAAGGGTCTTACCTCGGTATACCATTGAAGAGGTTCTAGAAGAGATAAAGGCATTTTCACGAGCTTATGCTCATCTTCAGGGCGTGAACATTCAAGTAGAAACGGTGATGGCTGAGGGAGCTTCTTCCGTGAATCCAGAAAGTTGGATCGTGAAATCGCTTCAAACATCTGTTTCCAATGTTTTAGGGATCAAACCAAGATTAATTGGGATTGGTGGTGGAACATTTGCAGGCATTCTAAGGAAACGGGGCATTGAATCCGTGGTATGGTCGGTTCAGAATGAAAAAAGTGCTCATCAGGTTAATGAGTGGGAATTAATGTCATCCTACTTGAAAACAGCAAACGTGTTCCACAATTTATTTTTTTAGAAATAATAAACATATTTTGATTTCATTCTTCTCTTTTATCGATTTTTAATGATGTGTCGATCGTCATCTTGTTAGTTTTTGGGTGATTATTAAGGGATTGCTCCTCAAGAATTTTGAGGGGTGAAACCTCATGAAAGGACCTGAATTAGATGACGGATTGAATGGCAGATGGGGACCCATTTAAATGAACCTCAAAAAACTCGTTTGCTTTTTTTTCTTTTTTCCCTTTCTTTTTTCTGCTTTGTCCCTCACGTCATCACGTCGATGATACATGGGTTTCAGGCATTGGCATTGAAT
>JAJRXH010000334.1 GCA_024276395.1 archaeon | reverse complement strand
TATCCATCCGAGCTGAACTTCTGAACCTACTCTTGGAACAGAGGAAAGAAGCAAACATTGCCTATCTTTTCATCACACATGACTTAGCCACCGCAGCATACGTGGCAGATCGCATTGCCATCATGTATCTAGGTAAAATCGTCGAGATTGGAGAAACTCTTTCCGTGGTTAGGAATCCGCAGCATCCTTACACAGCAGCTCTATTGGACTCCGTGCCTTCTTCAAACCCTCTCGTACAAAAGAAACGCAAGGTTCTCCGTGGCGAGCCACCAAGTCCCATCAACCCACCTTCTGGATGCCGTTTTCACCCCCGTTGCCCAATTGCCAAGGACATTTGCGCAAAAGCTGAACCAAAATTCATTAAAATTACTGAAAATCATGAGGTTGCTTGTCACTTCCCACTCGGATTTTCAGATTAAGGTTTTTTTCATCCACTTTTTCTTTCTCATTCATCATTCAAAAACAAAGAAACGTTCATGTTGCCTCCTCCGTTTTTCCGCATCTTGACTAATGAAATTAACACGTTTACAAATCCAAGAAGTGATAACATGACAAATAAAGAAAACGGCCAGCAAAAAAATCTGCAATTCATCAACGAAAATGATCTACCTTCGCAATCAAGGAATTTAATCAGCAATCACCATTTCCTTCACGAACATATTAACAATTCATCTTCAGAAAAAGTAGAAAGACCTTTTGGAGTTACTATCATCATTGTTCTCATGGTTTTTGGAGCGTTTAGCATGTTCCTTTGGATCGTATGGCTTCAAGGAATAACCACGCTGGATGATACCACTCGATTCAACTTCATTATCGGCTTGATCATTCTGGGAACAGTTTTCATGAGCTTAGCTGTTGGTCTGTGGCTCGGAATGAAAGAATTCCGCTATCTCTTCATCATTCTCAACATCTTACTCATCTTGTACTCCGTGATCCTCTTCTTGGTAGAAAACAATACCTTTGGAACTGTTTTCATAATTCCCTCTTCAGTATTGTTAGGTTACATGTTATTACCTCACGTGGCACGCTACTTTGAATCCACGTCACCGCCATTACCATTGCTTAGCATTATAAAGAAAAAAAATAACGGATGATGTTCCACTAATTTCCCATCTACCTTACATTTTCATCTCACCGTCCTTAATTACAGAACGTCGCTGGGAATGCTTATGGTTTAAATTTACGGAATTAGAGGCGAAATAAAGCTTCCAACTAAGCCACATTATAAAATGAACATGAATTGGATGAGTTAGAGGTTTAAGGAGGTTAAGGTTTCTAGGAAAAAGAATGGTTGATTTGTCCACAAGACAGCTGAGAAGGAGGTTGAAATAAGAAGAGAATGCAACAACATTCTTGCTATTGATTGGGGATAAGAAGGATAACTACTGTTGTTTTCACTGCTAACATGAGACCAAAATTCCATAAGAAAGAGCTTAGAAGGGTTAGAGGACATTATTTCTATCTTAGAAGAAAGTTAGGAAAGTTGAAGAAATTCGATGCTATGAAAAGCGAATCGATAATCAATAAAGAGAGAAGAGTAATTGATGATTTGTTACACAAGATTTCAAGAGAGATAATTAACAGGGATAAGAAAGAAAGCGCCGTGATAATACTTGGTGATTTGAGAGGAATAAGAAAGCAAAACAAGGGAAGGAAGTTCAACAAAAAGCTTAATTCATTTCTGTGTTATCATCTATCTCAGTTCATCGAAGACAAGGATGCATGGGGGGAATAGCAGTAATAAAAATCAATGAATCCACCATATCGAAGTTGTGCTCCTGTTGTGGTTCTCAAGGTTTGAGGTACAATGGGAGGCTCATTTGTCCTAAACGCAAGGTTGAACTAAATGCGGACTATAATGGAGCCTTGAACATCTTGAAACGAGACCTTAGATTCATCTCAAGTGCAGGAGCTACCTTGATACGTCCCGAACTGGGTAGGATGAAGCGTAAGTTAACGAACCCAGAATCTCCTTGCTTTAGCCATGGAGAGTGTTAATAAAGCAAGTTCACTTCATTAACATGGAATGATTAACTGGCAATGATTGCCAACAGTCATCCTGCATCGAAATGATAAACTTAAAAAAAACGAAATCATCATCGTGGGAACTAACATGCCGGATCCAGTAGAAGAGACACCATTTTTTCCAAGTCCCAACCAACAATCCCGAAAAATGAAATTACGTTTCCGATGGAAAGGTGTTTTCTTATCTTTCTTGCCACCTACCATCGGATTAACCGTAATGTTAATTGCGTTTTAT
>JAJRXH010000333.1 GCA_024276395.1 archaeon | reverse complement strand
GATGGCAGAAAACCGAATAATCAGTGAGAAAAGAAGAATAGAGGCCTGCTAGGAGTTGCCACATTTTTTTAACCACTAGTTTGCTTTTAGATCATCTCTCTTAGCATCGAGACTATAGTCGCCTTTTCAGCCAACTTTCCTTTTTATCGGGTCGGGTGGTGGTAATCGATAAAAAATATCGGAAAGTTGGCGGAAATGTTAGTTGAGCCGATGGGAGTTAGTTTTCCCAAAGGGTGTTCATTGTAATTAGAGTGAATTTCAATATTTTTCTAGCAGGCCTCCAGTTCTTCCAACACACTACTCTCTTATAAAGTTTTCTAATTCGGGAAGGTTGAATGAGGGGGTCGAGTGGCGTGCTGAGCTGATAAGCTTTAAGAATTACATCAGTGGATTGAATACATGGTAACACTATTTGGAGAGCGTGTCCGTTAATGATTAGTCGTTTCAAATCATACCTCATTCAAGGGTACGATACAATTTTATTACGCGAGTGGCGTGAACTTGGCGGAAATTTGAGAGACTTTCCGATTAGTGAAGAGTCAGCAAGTTTGTTTTCGGAATTATTTTCATTATTTCTAGTGGTGGGTGATTGGAGTTCATATCAAATCTTGATTGATTGGTTTGTTCAGTATGCCTCTTCACTTGGAAGTGAGCAATGGCAGGTCGAAGGTCCACTCGCTGAAGCAATGATGCATCTTTACTTGAATGATATGAGGAAAGTTAGAACCATTCTTGATGATCTGGAAGGGATAATTGAACATCGAGGAACCGTGACCCAACACGTGCGGTATTTGTTCGTCAACTTGATTTTTTTCTTGAACTTGTCGGAATTGACAAAAGCGAATGAATTATTAGTTCATTTGAGTCATCTTCTTCGCGATCAATCTACTACAACGGAAATGCAAAACTGGTTCACTTTAGCTCAGATCAAGGTAGCGATCGAAAGTGGAAACATTTCTGAAGCGTACTCACTGTTCACTTCTTCTTTTCCAGAGGTGGATCGAGATCCACGTGATTGGATGAAGTTTTTTTGGCTTGAAACTCAATTACAACTGCTTCTCATGGCAAAGAGCCGAGAATTAGACGTTATAGCTCATGCTAATGAAATAATCCGGATTGCAGATCTCAAGGATTATCGTTTGCTCCTAAAAAGAGCTTATGAAGCTTTGATGATTGCACACTTACGTTTAAAAAATGAAACAGATGCATTGAGGTCATTCCAAGAATATGAGAGACTAATGTTTTCGAGAGACGGAATCCTACCATCGAGAGGATGGATTATGGAGAAAAAATATTATGAGATATTGTTTCAATCCGAAAAGGTCACGGATGCCTTTTTCAGAGAATCATTGTCGCTGGCAAGAGAGTTGAACCATGAAAGGTATTTTCTTCTCCTTGCAAGTCGAATGGCCGGTTGGTACCTGTATCACCGTAATCAACTTGGAGAGGCAAAAAAGACTATTGTGATTCTGGAGGAGGAAAGTAAAAACTGGATTTCAGAAATGCTGAAAACACGATCGTTGTTTTTAAAGGCAATGTTTTCTCTCTTGATCCCTGACATTCAAGCAGCGTTAGAAGAACTCATGACGATTAGAGAAAAGGCTCTTTACCTTCGGGATTATAATCTCGTCTTTCGTGCTATAACGTTTTCTTGTCTCATTAATTGGATGCAGAATGATTCTCTCTCTCTCAAGAAAAACATCAATGAATTGATGGATTTGGCTCCGCGAATCACGGATTTGAATTTAAAGTCGTGGAGCTGGTCCATCATCATCTATATATTGTCGACGATGAAAAAGATGAATGATGCAGAAAAACCTACAAGTGACCTAGAGTACATGGCATCATCATTGGTACCTGCACCTACTGGAGTAGATGATTTTGATGTTGGAAAAATTCAGCGAGATGCGTGGCTTTCAAAAGCAATTTTTCTTTTAAACCAAATGGCTTTTGATAACTTGGATCAAATATTAAAGAATAACATGAATCCTTGGCTACAAACTCTCGACTCAACAGAAGTCGAGAAATATCTTCGGCATTGGTTCCTTTTCAAGGTAGTTGCGCTTCGTCGAGAGATCATTTATGCTCTCATCCTTTCAAAACCAGATATTCTGCCTTCAATTAGTGAAAAGATTCGTGGATTGAGAGATAACAAGCTGGTATCTCGATTTGTTGTCTTGTCGTTAATGTTGGAGTCTATTTTGTCGCTAATCGATCTTTTTAATGGGAAAATTGCAGAATACCAAGGGAAACGTCGAAGTATCATTGAACAATCTACACACGTGCCAATGATCGTGCAAGAAGATCGGTTAGCTGAGCTGTTTCTTACTCCAAGTGAATTTAATGCTGTTCCACGAGAACGTGAGGAAAAAATAGCTGTCATTCAAGAAATTGATAAGTATCTGGAATTATTGTATGGTTTAGCAGAACTATATTTTTCGGCTGATGACATCCTTCGTGCTGAGCTATTCAGTTAAATGCTCCTCGATTTTTTAACAACTTGCAATTTAGGAAATAAGATGGAATGGGAGAATGACAAATGTTGGTTGTTGGAGAACATGAGCGGGACAAGATCATTCCACTTAGCATCATTATGGTATTACACGAAATTATGGGACCTGTACTATTAGCGGCTAGTCCTTATCTATCTAACGAAGATTTTCGGAATAGTGTAGAGTTCCGTGGGATTCGTGTTTTTTCGTCCATTGACTCAGAAGATCTTGTTGAATATGGCTACTTGAAAGCGATATATCCGTGGTCGAAACCAAAAGGATTATTTCATGCCATGTACTTTGCTGTTGAGAACTCTCAAGCTCGTGGAGGTCACGAAATTTACTTGTTAGGTGCAGTCATTGATCAACGTTTTTCGCTGCTCTCTCGTTCTAGGGCTGTTGATGTCGATGTGGCCATTGAAGAGGGATGCCGCAAGGTTGATGAGTATCTTACTAAAAATCGAATAAATCTGGCGACTGATCCTAACATCGAATCCATTGATTATCGCATCACAGGCTACTTGCAGTTCGTATTAGAGGATCTGAGGGAACATCTCATCCTCATTGCAGATGATTGGCTCAAAAATTTCTTGCTTCAATGAAGTCTTTGAAAAAAATGCAAGAAGGTGTTAATTCTGATGAAAAACGATAATAGTTTGATTTTAGTTGGATTGGGAATTTTTTTGTTTACTATGATCGGAGTGATTGTGGGTTTCTTTTTCATTGATATCTTGAAGCCTACTCAGCCAACGGAAGGTCTTTTAGCTGGACAACGATTTAGTAGCGTAATTTCAGCGTTGATTTGGTTACTTGTGTGCGTGGTTACTTTTTTTGGGACTGGAAAGATCATCAAAGAAGGAGAAAGAATTGGTCTTTCTTTGACGTTACTGGTCATTTGGATTTTTTGTACGGCAGGCGTGTTAGTGGGAACTCTTGCATGGCTTCTTTATCAAGGAGGTTCCTTGACAATAGATTTAGATCTATTGTTGGATAGTTGGTTTTCGTATCTTGCATCTAGTTTGGCTCCGACATTTTCAGCAGCTTTGGCTATATCTAACAAGAGATATGCCAGTTCTTAACTTCAATTTTTCGTTTTTTGATTTGATTGTTGTTTTTATTTTCTACTTGGCTTTTTTTGTTTCAGTTCGATGATATTAATCTAAGTTGAAGCAACATTAAATGAGAAGATGCAAAGTGAATTATTTATTTCATCCATGCTGGTAACCGTAACGGGATGACTTGTGCTTGAAAGTGCTCTAGAAACCACTTTTGTGTCAATAGTTTCTCAACATGTTTACTAATGATTTGGAGGTTTCTCGACTGGGGCTGATCACTTTTTATTTGCTCCACGTAATCCTTGAAATCTATTTCCTTTTGATGTAAAAGTGCAAAATAAGTGAACATTTGGATGAACACTAATTGTTCTGGAGGATCTTTCTTTTTTCTGGCAATGGAGATGAGAGTAGGGAGATCATTAGTAGTAATATGAACAGCAATAGCGGCAGCTAGCTCTGGAGTGGTTAACCACTTTGATTTGGCTATCTTTAAGATTAATTCTTTTACATCCCAGTGGATTCGATCAATGGCCAACAGTAAACATCCAAGAACCTTCGAATGCTCCTTGTTATCAATTGCCTTCTCAAAGTAGTGGAAAAAAAGATCATCTAAAGCATTTCCTTCAGAAAAAGCGGCTAACTGGATGAATAGAGGCTTTTTGCTCTCATCTAAACTATTAAAGAAGGATAACCATTCTTTTTCTGGAATCAAATCATGTACTGAGAAAACTAGTGAAACCAGAAGGTCAAGGTGTGCACCTTTAGGTTGTAATTCTTTCGCTGCTTTCAAAATCCATCTTGCATCTTCAGACGCAAAGACTTCACGTGCTTTGATTCCTAGGTCTCTCGTGATCAAAAATGAGATGTCGGCATTTGGAAGGACAAGTTTCCATAATTCTCTCGTATCTTGAACTTCTTCGAGTTTTCCAGTGATGAAATCAAGTTTTTCTTTTAATTTCTTGAAAATTTCCTTATTTTGTTTGGCATGGACTTTTTTAATGGATTGAAGTTTTTCCTTCATTGTTTGATCTAATTGATTGACTATTCTTCGCAATTCATGACTTTGATTTAGAAATACATAGACTGTGCTAGGAAGATCGAGAAATTCAAGGGCAGCTGACTCCATTGCAGTCCAACTTGCTAGTGTGCCATTGATCTTGAGCTTTCTTTCTGTTTTAGTCAGTAAATTTGATGGAGGAATCCACCCTACAGGGTGCTTGTGAGGGAACATCCAAGCATGTCGTGCCAACATCTCTCTAAAAAAAGGAATTAAATCTTCCTCGATTGATTTCTTGTCTTTATCTTTTCTTTTTTTAAATCCTTTCTTTATGAGAGACATTATTTCTTTTTCTACTTTTTTGTCAGATTCTAATTGAGATATTTTATCAAGAAAAGCAATCATTAGTCCAACATTTTCAACATCTTCGGTAGTTGGTTTTTGGGGTGTAAACCGACGGATCATTGGTTCACCATATTGTACCAGTTGTGGCGAAAAACCGTGTTTCTTGAACCATTGTCTCAAAACCTTGCTTAAAGGGCGTCCTTTATCTCCTGAAGTGCTAATGATTCTTTTTTTGCTTAAATGACTCATCTTATTTCCGCTCATGTGAATCTTTCATTCAGTTCCTAGGAGAATGTTCAATTGTTGGGGATTTAGAGCTTGAATTTGATCTTCTTCAAGAGCTTGTACTTGTTCTGGCGTCATTGCTCTCAATTGCTCGTCTGTCAAGGATTTTATTTGTTCGGTGGAAAGTTGTTTGATTTGATTTGGTTTTAATGCTTGTACCTGCTGTGGGGTCAGTGCTGCAATGTGATGTGGCTTAAACCGTCTTAACTGCTTTTCAGTAAATCGTGCTATCTGCTGTGGTGTGAACGCTTGGATTTGTTCTTCAGTTAGTACGTTGAATTGTTCTTCAGTTAGTGCGTTGAATTGTTCTGGAGTTAACTGCTGTATTTGTTGTGAATTTAGTGATTTAATGAAGGAGTCGGTTAGTAATGGAATTTGATCTGGTGATAGATGCTTCAAGGGAAAGACAGCAACTTGCTCTGGCGTGAGCATGTTGATTTGTTCAATTGTCAAGGCTTGGATCTTTTCCTTGGAAAGATTAACTATTTGTTGTGGTGTTAATGCTTGGACTTGAGCCATACTGAGGGAACTAAAAGTCAAGTCGCTCATGGCATTAAGCTGTTTAGGTGACAGAGCCTGTATTTGTTCTGCTGTGAGCCAATGGATTTGTTCTTTCGTGAAGGAATTTAATTGGCTTGGTAGGAGTACTTGTACTTGTTCAATTGTCAGGGCTTCCACGTGTTCCTTGTTTAATGCTTGGATCTGTTCTTCCTTGAGAGAAATTAGCTGTTTTTTTGAGAAAGCTTGAATCTGTAGTGGATGTAAAGCTTGTATTTGGAGGGAAGTGAGGGATTGAATGAAATGTTCTGATAGTTTAGGGATTTGTTCTTCGAAGATGGCTTGTATTTGCAGTTCTGTTAAAGCTTGAATCTGTTCGGTACTGAGGGAATTCAAGGTTTTAGGTGTTAATTGCTCGATTTGTTCTGGCTTAAGGGCTTGTATTTGAGCGGGTGTGAATAGGGCCAGTAAGTCTCCGGCCCACTGATTGAGTATTTTTGGGGAAAGTCCACAGATTTGTTCTGAACTAAGATACTTGATTTGTTGTTTCGACAACTTCATTGCTACAGCCACGCCGCTACTTGAGTGTTCTTCATGTAACCAGATACTGGGACTTTTTTAAGGCATTTCTTGCGTGTGTTTCACGATTTTAATGATGTGAATTCTTTGATTTTTGAAGGTGAAGTGGATGAATACGGGTTCCTGGGTTGCAAGGGAAATGAGGTTGCAAATTTCATGAGGAGATGCTTTAAGTTGTCGTGGAATCCAATAAGTGGGAGCTTCGGGGAGATAATCTACGATGATTACGGAGCCATTATCCTTCGTGACTAGTAGGGCTTCCTTGAGAACCGTTATTTTGTCCGTGGTTTCGTGAAGTGAAAAAGCTAAAAGGACTAAATCAAATGAATTCGGGCAAAAAGGGAGATTATGATAGTCGGCGACGATTACTTGTATTCTTTTTCCGAAATGCTTGTTGTGTTCGTGTGTTTTCCTTGCATGATGCAATGATACGTCGATGGCAATGACTTGGCAATCTGGAAACGTGCTTAGAAAGGCTTGAGATTGCACGCCATCTCCGCAACCAGCATCTAACACGAATTTTGGATTATTAATTTGATACTTGCTGATTAATGATCTGGCTTTCATGACTCGTCTTTCGAACCAATTCATCGCGTTTCACGTGGTATCTCCCTTCCCTTTTTTAACTGTCAACTGCACATTAAAGTAAGCACTTTCGTAGTATCATCGAATTCATTTCTGCTTGCAAACCATTCACGAACGTTTTTCATGATTTGGTCCTTGTGTTCATCGAAGATTGTATTCATCCGAGATAAGAGTTGGGCAATGAGAGTAATTTTTTTCACTTGTTCGAGGTGTGCTGTTTCGATGATTGCTGATAAAAGGGACAGGACTGCTTCATGCTTCAAATTGAAGAATTCTCCGTGCTTATAAGTTATTGCTTGGAAAGGTTGCTCGTTCATCCGTTCTAGGAGCTGTAGAATGTCATCTAGTACTTCTAATGGGTTCGTTTTTAGTGATTGTTGTGACAATTGCCATAATGTCTCAAAAGCTTTTTTCCAAGACCATGAACCTTTAAGAAGCCACTCCATCATCTTAAGAATGTCAGATCGATTTCTTTCCTTGGTGAAAATGGCTGGTGAGAGTTTGAGAAAGATCTCATTGATGAAATGATCCATTAACCCCTCAGTGGCTTGCGTGATTCCTCGTGACTCATAAAGATCGATTAATCTACGAATAGCACTGATTACTTCGGATTGCACGTGAGGTGTCCATCTTGAATCAAAATGTTTGGCATACTTGATGTTTGCTGGTAAGGTCTTTTCGATAAGGCAGAAATAATCTAGCTGTTGAAGAAGACGAGAAAAGAAATTTTCAGTGGTGGTAGAGATGTGCCATCCCCAAAAAACTAGCTGTAGCAATAATACTTGGATCTTTATGACGAGTCTCTTTCCGTATTTTTCACATAAAATGTCTTCTTGTTGGAAAAAATTACTTGTCGTTATTACTAGTTTTTCGAAAGCATCATTGTCTGCAAGGAATCGCCCGACTCGATGGTCGACTCTTAGGAGCGCCCAAAATGTGAATAAATCCTCGAATTGTGACGTGACTGCAGGTAGATCATTTAGTCGATCAATGATATCCAAGAAGAAGTATAATTTTGTCCTTGGAACATTTTCTGTCATTAGTTGTTGAATGAATGCTGTAAGGAGATAGTTCCATTCTCGTTGAAACTCGATTATCCTTAAAGGCAAGATGCTTGTTGAGTCAAGGATGAGGAGGCCAAGTGAACGTGAAGCATGTTCGTTGTTTTTTCTGCTTAGATGCGGTATTAATAATTTTAAGATCTCGATCCATTTTTCTGAAGAGCGAGAGTCGAGGTAAATACCCTGAGACTCCAAAGAGTAGTGATACGACTTCATTGCCTCTATCATGGTGTGTAGAGTGGCATTACTCATTTTTGCTTTTGATGACAAGAAAGATTCAAGAGCGTCCAAGATGGCCACGAAAACTGCCTTATTTTTTGTTTCTGAGAGGAACTTAGTGGAAATATCTGCAAATTGCAAGATGACTCTGTTTATTTGTCTGGTTGATGCTGATTTTTCTAACTGTTCCTTGTATTTTTCCAATTTTCCTAGTAAAAACCGTGTTTTATGGCTCATGTCACCAATCGAATCCAATGCTTGATGCGGTCTCGTTCTGTCATTCCACATGGTCATCAAGTAATGTAGTTCATT
>JAJRXH010000332.1 GCA_024276395.1 archaeon | reverse complement strand
CAAAAATAGGGAAATCCTTGACATTTGCTGGAGGAGTCGTTCAAGAGCTGGATGTCGGAGGTCGACTGATTAACGAAGGAGAATTACAAGCGGGTAAAATCCGAGTAGGTGCCTTGTTCAAGAGCATCGGAATGGTTATGATAGAACACGATCTCGTGGTAACTGGAAAGGCACGATTAGACGCCCCATTACGGGCGGAATCAATAACAATTGGAGCTATCTTGGATGGACAGTACTTGGAAGCTGGAAACATTCACGTGGGGAGACAAGTAATGATTCATGAAGGACTACAAGCAGATTTCTTCTCACTTGGAAAGGAAGGACGGGCCATGGGCACCATTGTCGCCCATAAGGCTCACATCCAACGAAACTCCATCATTGATTTCTTGTATGCAGAACACGCCATCATTGAACGCAACGTGAAAGCTAGGCGATTGATAGTCAGGAGTGCCGTTCTTGATCCACACGTGGAGATCAGTGAAGAACTGGTCCATGTTGACGAATTAGAAAATATAGACCACATCACGTGCACGCATCCCCCATTAAAAGTTGATTCATTACCTCCACCTCCGACATTCGAAGTCTATTTTTCTTGAGAAGATATGTCGACTGTCAATTCGATGCTAAGTGGAGAATCGACTGCGATGTTTTAAAAAATGATCTTAAAAAAGCAGCGAGTCGCTTATTCATTCAGTTAATTCCATTTAGAATCTCTGTCATCGATCGCCACACTTGATCGACTTTAATGGCTTATGAAAAATTGTTTTATTACTTCCGTGATCTCTGAGAAGGAGATAAATTTTTCCAGTACCAGTGTTTGATTTGTTCTTAATTCATCAGCAAAAGCTGATTCAAATGCTTTCGTGAGATAACTACAAATATCTCGAACGAAGATATTATCCCGCGAGATTATTAGAAGAGTCGTGATGAACTTACCCTCACAAAGAAGAACAGTCTTATCACCAAGAACAATCTTTTCTAATGGCTTTTTGGCATCTAAAAACTTTTTTAGCGAAAGATTCAATCCCTTGGAAATGGATGCTAAGACATCCTCCACGGGTCTTGCTTTGAGGAGCAGCTTTGACTCAGAATAAATTGCTAAGCCTGTTTTCTTTTCAACAATTAAGATGGCATCTAACTTGATGTCTGTCACGAACAAATAGAATGGGTGCTTGTATAGTGAAACACCTAGGAAAAGAATGGTGAGGATGGATGGTAAAAACCATGTTAAAGCTGGTAATCCCAGTGACGGGAAGAGTCTGGTGACAGCAATGCTGCCAAATTGGGCTATCAAGAGAAAGAAAAAGCTGGTCTGAAATGGCAAGGTTCTAAACGGTTCAGGGGTCTCTTCGGCTAATATTGCCTTTATTTTTCGAATTCTTCTCCTACTGATAATGAGAAGGATGGATAATGAAATAAAAAGTCCAAACAATCCAATTGGATGGTAAATTACGGTGAAAGTATTAGATGTAGGGATGATCTTGACGGTCAAGGCATTATACGTGGCTGCAAACGTATAGATGATGGTGATGCCTATGGTTTTGACATAAAATAGAATATCTTCCTTGAAATCTGGAATCAAAAGACTTAACAAAAACAGTAATAGACCAATAATGGTTATTCCCACAGAAACAGAAAATATTTGTCCAGCTAAATACCGATATTCTGGTATGGTAAGTAGAAAACTAGAAATGAATCCCCCTAAATATATAACTCCGACGGTGGATAAGGATGTAAGCATCAAGTAAATGGAATTAGAAGGAATTTTTGTCATTCTTGTCCATATTAACACGATCGTTGGTATGTAAATCGCTAACGTGATTGTACTAATTGCTAAATCGGCAAGGAGCATGTCGGAAAACCTCATGAGGAGATTTAAAACGGTTGTATAAAAAGGATGTCTATAAGACAAGTCAGAATCATTATGTATCACTGATGCCCAATCGTAGAAGCATTTTCACGCCCTTTCGTGCACCTCCTCCTTCATGTTAATCGATATTTTTCATCTTCCTGAATAGATAGGTGAGAATCCTTGCGCAAGAAAGAAAAAGAAAGAAATCACCCGTGACAGTGGATGATCCTACGAGGATTCGTGTTTTTATCTCACGACGCAAGGAACGACAACTGGAGCACAAATGATGCGATGACAAGACTCGAAGGCCACACATTATCAACATGATGGAGTGATCGGAAAACTGAAGATAAAAAAGAAAGAAAAATTGTCTACAGAGAGAATTAGGCAT
>JAJRXH010000331.1 GCA_024276395.1 archaeon | reverse complement strand
CTCGTTTTTATCGGCCATCCTAGGCGAATGCAGGCCTCATCGGGCACGAGGGATTTCTGAATAACTCTCGTCGATTGTAATTCTTCAAGATGTCTCAAGAAGTAGTTATCGTGGTCCCTTGTTTTCCGGAATTGAACGTTTTGTAGACAAAATCTTTATAATCAAAATTACCGTGATTGTCTGACATAAAGCCTCATTGTTGGAGGAACCATCTCGTGCTATCTACCAAGCAAAAACTGTATTATGCCTCATGCCGGTTTGGAACATCCATTCTCTTGAACATCGTACAGGTAGCAACCATCTACATTTACAATGATCATTTCAACCTAGACCCCTTTCTCAATGGGGTGGGTAATGCAGCTGGTAAGTTAACGATTGCCTTTTCGGGATTCTTTTTTGGATGGATTTCTGACATCCTTCCTTCCAACTTCCGGATAGGAAGGCGAAAAATTTTCATGGTACTGGGAGCACCGTTATTGGCATTTTCTTTCATTATGCTATACATTCCTCATTTCTTCCTTTCAGTAAGCGGAGGAGCAATTTGGTCCGTATTTCTGTGGCTTCTTACTTGGAATTCCGCATTTCATTTCTTTTATGGCTTTTTGCTTACACCTTACCAATCTTGGATGCCTGAAATCACGCTAGAAACAGAGCGAATGGAAGTTTCAGGATTACAAAACACGGCCAATCTTCTAGCGGCAGCGGTAGGGATAGGATATAGCTTCCTTCTTGCTGGAATTTTTGAGGAATTAGGTGGCCTACAAGGGATAGGTGGCCTTGTCTTAGTCGGTGCCGCTATTTTCTTTGCGATCATCGAGATCATTGGCTTCATTCCAACGTTGTTAAGCATTAAAGAACGTCCAGCGAATCCACCACCAAGAGACATCTTGAGAGAATTCCGCGTCGTGCTTACCAATAAGAATTACGTGATTTGGCTCATTGGACAAGGAATTTTTTCCATCGGACTGATCATGGTCACTTCATTGGCCCTGAATTTCGTGAAAGAGGTTCTTGGTTTCACGACGGTCGTAAAGTGTCTCATATTTGGCGCGCTCTTGTTTGGCACAGCCATGGCCTCTTTCATTCTTTGGATTAAATTTGCACATCTCCATGGTAAAAGAAAGGCATTAGTTGTTGGCCTCTCATGGATGGTAATTGTCCTTCCTTTCACCGTGGTCGTCGGTAAGCTGCCTCTCATCCCCACGGATATGCAAGGTTACTTGTTTAGCATTGCCATCGCAATTGGCTTGGCTGCTTACTACATTTTTCCGTACGCAATCATTGCAGACATTGCTGATCAAGACGAACGTGTCACGAATGAGAATAGAGCTGGGATGTACACGGGATTCAACTCAATACCGCTTAATATCTTTCAAGCCATTTCCTTGGGTCTTTCAGGCCTACTTCTTGAATTCGGAAAGACAGGTCTCATGTGGTTAGGTCCCGTGGCGGCTACTTTCGTGTTGCTTTCCATTCCCATCATTAACAAGGGACATTTTGATCCTTTCATGGAAACAACGAAAACCGTAACAACTCAGACCTCATGAACAAAAAATCATCATCATTTGATACAATTGTTATTATTCAGTAAGATGTAAGGAAAGTGATG
>JAJRXH010000330.1 GCA_024276395.1 archaeon | reverse complement strand
TCCAATTCCTTTCACGTTCCTTTCATTCTATTCGCTCAAAAACGTGGGTAATGGAAGAATCTTTACTACGGGCTTTGTACCACGTGATGCGCCTCATTTCAACTAACTTGACCAAAAAAGTAAGAAATACCAAGGACTTCACGTGAAACGCGCCTTCCCTCTTTCACGAAGAAAAAACACCTTTCGTCACTACATTACTACACTTCTTCAGCTCAAAACCACGTAAAACCAGCGATTTAAATGGAACTAACTAAAAAAACAGTGTCGATTCAGCATGAACTAGCTAACAATCCTCAGAAAAAAGAACCAACCACTAAAAAAATTCACGCGTGGATGATAAATAACAATCACGACGAAACATCCCAAGCTCTGAAGAAATATCCGGCTTGCCATGAAAGAGTCTAGCTCACGATCAGACGGTACCTTCGACGATCAATGAGATCGTGCCAGAAGGATGGAAGGAATCTCATTTCACGAGGTGGTAGAATGTCAACCAGCAGAGGACTCCATGGAGGAACAACGAGCTCATCGAGAAAAGAATCCCTGAGAAATCAAGAAAAGAAAAAAGAAAAAGAGGCCCGATCAATTCCGATACGCCCGAAAGCGAGAACACTTGAGACCCCATCATTAAATGAACATTGCCAAGAATGAAGTATCGTCAAGCCAACGTTCTTTCAGTTTCGTTGTCCTCCTCATGGGGAGCTAAATGGTCCCTGAATTGCTCATTTTCCCTAATGAACTCGAGACATGCATCTATTAAACTCCAATACCTGTCCCGAACGAAGATCTCCAGCACTTTCAAGGGATTCAAGCCCTGGTGGAGAAAAAGCCCTACTCGATGACGAGATAATTGCAAGATGGTCGCCTCATTCAAGGAACTCACGGTTGCCGCCGTTATCAAGTCATCCAGCATGTCCTCCAGCACGTCATCCAGCCACTCATCGGGAAGTGACTTGACTGACGCCGCTGCCGCTAACGGATTCTGCTTGATGTAACCTAACTTCTGGTCCCATGCCACCCTCAATCGAGCCAAGTAAACTTTCGAGGCCACTTTCAACGCGTGAATCCACGACTCACTGGACAACTCACCCTTCGAATCTTGCTCCACGGCCATTTTGTCTTCGTCCCTCCTTTTCTTCCAATCAACCAATCCATCTTTTCATCTTGCACCAATGAACCAACATTGATGTGGGGCTCCACCTACAAGTAACGTTGTAAACATGACAAATGCGACACGAGAAACTAAAAGGAACAACCCGCATTAGCCACTAAATCTCTTGAAAAAAGAGTAAACGAAAAACAAAAGCAAGTAGGATTCATTCCCAAGAAAAATTGATGGCGATGATGGTGAAAAACGCACGTAACTTCAGTAACGAGCCAACATCGGCAAAAATGCAAGAAATGACGAACAACATCATCACGACGCACCTCATGAACACTAAGGACTAAAAACACTGTTCATTTCCCTTAATACTCGAGTTAAACAGAAGAACCAAGTAGAATCTTTCAATAACGTGAATGCCGTCTGAAATCAGAAGGTGAAGAACTACCAAATATCTCCAGGTTCAGAATGAGAAGAAAGTCCCTCACGAGTGCTTTTAAATGTGGTGGGATACATCACGTACTTGGTGGGATAGATGACTACTTTCATCTCGAAAATTGACGACAAAGGTCGAATCATCATTCCTAAAGAAATGAGAAAATTATTAGGAATTAACAAGAAGGATCTCGTTAGAATGACCGTCTTGAATGGCAAAATCGTGATTGAACCCCTGTCAAAAAAACCATCAGTGGCCGAAGAGTTCCATGGGAGCTTCCAAGTCGACCAGTGGCCCGAGGATCTTGATTCGTTTTTCGTGGAGGTCATCAAGAAATGGAGAGACTTACCCGATACATCGACGTGAATGTCTTTGTCTATTGGTTGACAGCACATCCCACGTTTGGTCAGAAAGCACTTCATTGGATCAAAAAAGTAGAAGAAGGCTCTCGTGCTTCTTTCGTGACGGCATCACTAACATTGTACGAAACAATAGTCATCATTGCGGGCCTTACTAGGACCACGTTAAGAAATCAAAAACTTGTTGACAAGATATTAGCGGCGTTCACCACCTTGAAGAACCTGAAAATCATCCCCCTAACACCAACTGACTATCTCGAGGCACTCAAATTGATGTCTCAGCACTCTCTTGATTTCGAGGATGCCTTGCATTTAACTGTTGCCTTGAGAAAGAAGAGCCGAGAAATTGTTTCTAATGACAAGGATTTTGATCGGACACCTCTCAATAGAGTATTTTAACAAGGAATTCGAGTAACCAATGGAGCCATTCTTCACGAGACCTTAGTCTCTTGAGAAATACCTCGTATTTCATCACGGGTGGAAAGGAACTACTACTAGGAGTCAAAGCTATTTTCTTTTTCATCCAGATGGGCGCTCACTTGGATTCAGATCATCGTGATTTAAAGCATCCTTCTCTTTTTGAGAAACTTGGAAAATGTCAAGAAGCGAGATAATTTTAGCTCGTCAATAAATAACGAGAAGGAAAATTAATAGTACGAGAAAATGATCGATGACCAGAAGAACTGAAAAGAAAAAGAAGCAAGGAAAATCTTCTTCTTACTTGAAGCTCAAGAACGACTAAACTTTGCATGTAAAGACAAAAGAACAGCAGCGTGGCATCTTGGATGCTTCTTTTCTAACATCGACTTCGATAAATTTCTTCAGCTTGATCGAATGTCAAAAAAACTACCCGTAACCAAAGAAGGATCCCATGAGAAATCGTGTTTTAAGTCAGCAACGTGAACCGACAAAACGAAGTAAACGTGAACTTTCTTTCGTACTCCTTATCAAGTTGAAAGGTTTCAACGAGACCCTTCATCAATGGAGAGTTATTCACTTGTCCTTGGACTATTTAAAAGGAACATATCGGTTTTTAAAAAACACCTTTTGATGAGAGGGATGACTGAATAACTCTCCTCCCGTGGGCCATCGTCGCTGATGGCAGTGCTGCCGCTGCCGCTGCCGTGAAAAATCTCCAATACTCGGGCCTGTTCATTCAACACCTGCATACTGCCCCGCGGGCAATACTGTAAGGGACCCGACTTTTTTATTTCAGGTCAGAAATGACTCTTTAGCGCATTCACGTCACCCCACGAATCAGTTCCTTGAACGTGAATGGATGGTAACACGAATGATGACAAGAGATCCTGCGGTGAAGGAAAGTCCGAGCATTGGTCAGCCCTTTCCGTCATCAATTACTGATAATCCCACGAGTTCGACGTTCACCACCCATTCGTC
>JAJRXH010000329.1 GCA_024276395.1 archaeon | reverse complement strand
GGATAGGTACTTGGGATATCAGTGACCCACTTCCAAGTAATGATTCCCTCTTTGATGACAAATATTGATCGTTTCGCTACTTTCTTTAACCCAGCAAGTTCTTCGTGAACCACTCCGAATGCTTCAATTGCTTCAGCGTTGTAATCAGATAAGATATCATGTTTCAGCCCATACAATTCAGCCCATTTCTTCAGCACGAACGGGCTATCTCTTGAGCAAGAGTAGAACTGTACTCCCAATGATTGATAATCATTAAGGTCTTCCCTAACTTGAGAGTTAGAATCGTCGCACGTGGATGTGAAAGCTAGTGGAAAGAAGTAAATTACTGTCGTTCCTTTTTCATAAGCGACCTTCAATTCAAAGTCTTCTATCTTGTTTTCTTTTACTTTTACGATTTTTACCTTGGCATTAGGAGCTTTTTCTCCAACTTCTACCATCTTGGATGTCCTCCATCTACTAAAGGGGAGTTAATTCCCAAGTATGACTATCAATGAATAGTAATTTAAGAATGCCGAAATGTACCATTCATTCGTTGAGAAGATTAACTGGTAGTTGTTGGATCATCTTGAGGGCAGCCTTCTTGTCGGTTATCAAGTGGCGAAATGCCTTTTGTTCTTCGGGTGGTAGGAGAGAAGCTGTTGCATCGGTTAATTCTTCGATGATGACATCTTTGATGATAAACGTAATGCTTTCGGGATCGATGGAAAAAGACTCGGAAAGATGTTTTTTTAGATCATTAATCCATATCTTTAGTTGAAGGAGGGTTTTCACCTTGATTTGAACATTACTTGTCATTAATTCAAGGAAATTAGGAGCATTTGGTATTTTTGAGAATGGCTGAAAGAGGACATCACCGATGATGGTAATTGAGCCAGCTAAAGAAGTTAAGGGGAAGGATAGCCTCATCATGTTCTTCTTCATCTTATCATTTAGGGGAGAAGAGGGAATGTTAGTGAGGAAATGCTTGTTAATCAAGGGTAATGGCTGTTTCCAGTATTTTAATGCATTTCTTTCTAGATAATCAATGGGCGACTTTGTTGACTGTTCTTCGCAGTCTTCACCATCAGTCTGTGACGGATTGTTCAAAAATAATAGAATTCTTTCGAACGTGATTGTAGGGAATGACATCTCGCTCTTGAAATTGCCATCTGATGATTTTTTTAGTTTTTTTAGGGAGAAAGTTAGGCAATTTAGATGTTCGAGGCTTATAACATCCGAAATGAGGTGTTCCCGAATCATGAGATGGTTTATCCGTCGAAGAAATGTCTCCATTTCCAGTGAATTGGTAATCATTGATTCGTTCAGGAGAACCCATGAATATGGCGTGGAAGGGATGAGCAGGTAACTTGTAGGATCTTTCTTAACGTGTTGTTCCAAGATGTGTGCTTTTATTTCTAATGCGAACCAGTGGATGAAATCTAGATCTGAGAGAAATTCTGTCAAGGCGTGATTATCGTCGATGATGATGATCACATCGCCTCCCCAAAGTTTAATCCATTTTAAAGTGAGAGAACGGAAATGAAGGGATTTCCTCGTGTTTTTCGAGCTTGATTGAGAGAGATCAGGCTTATTCTCATTTTTCGTGAGAGGAAAAAAGCCCCATTCACATCCAATGCCCCAAATATGATGTAATCCTGGTAACTCGTTCCAAGTGATCATTAAGTCAGCGGGCTTCTTGCCATTGGTCATTAATAGCTCATTGAGAATGGGAGGTGGCGTGATGTGATTGACAAGGGATCGAAGTAATGGAGAAATCATTCTTGAATTTTCGTGAATTAAAACTTGATAATTTTCGACCGTGGAGAGATCTTTTTCTACTAGAACAGGAATTGGCGATGAGTTCGTGAAGGGAAGTCGCATCATTCGTGGATGGCAAGCAAGATGTGCTCTGATACTTTCATTACCGTCGATGACAATTTTCTCATGAAGAAATTGACCATTGATGGCGTGAGAGATCACTGTTTCTAGTTCTTCTTGTAAGGTTGTCTCGTTCTCGTATTCCTTGTCAAGGATGAGGCGTGCCAAGAGATTCAGGTTGATGAAGACGACATTCGGATGTGAAAATTCTTTGAGAATGTCCCGGTACTTGATGATGTCCATTTCCAGAGATGCAGCAATCAAGGTAGTTTCTGGGTAATATGTGCCTAAAATCAACTTATGGGCATTACCATATCCAAAACGCTGGAACATGATGATGATTTCATCTTCTAATTCTTTGAGAAATGCTGCGTGTGTCGTCGTGATCCCCGCTGAATGATTCTTGAGGTAAACAAGATCGTGGGAAAGATAATTTTCTTTCTGATAATGCGATGTTCTTGAGAGTTACTTCAAGTTACAGTTTCTTTCTCTTATTAAAAAGACCTTGTTTTGCGAAGATGCCCATCTTCATTAATTTTGTTGGCTTTCTGAATTGGTTGGGAAAACTGCCGAGGTAAGACCTCCGCTTTCGATGATTTGATGCACGACTTCCGCGCATTCTGATTCAGAGATTCCTCGAGTGAGAAGGTCTTGAACCATATCCAAGCAATAATTGAGATGTGGGACGGCTTGGCGATTTGGGACGGTAGCTGGATATAAGGCCACTCCCGTGATGGTTCTTTTTACTTTTTTTCCCTTGCTTGCCATTATCTGGAATGTGCGAACATCGAAAACGCACTTGAGTTTATCTGTTTCAATGTATCTAGGTTTACCACCTATCACGTCATGAGCAAATGTTTGGATGGCTGAGAATAATCCCGTTATTAGTGTGGGGTCATTGCAAGATCTTATTGCTCCTTTCCCAAAATGTCCAAGCGTGATTCCTCCCTCATCAAACACGTATACCTCGATCTCTTTTATTGGTCCATGCAATGGGTCATTTTCAATGATGTTAGTAAATTTCTTGAGAGTCATCACGAGCTGAGGATCGTTTTCCTTGTTGAATGGATGAGTGATTGCTGAGTGATGGCTTTTTGATGAAGATGATATGAGGAAAAATGGTGTTGTTGGAGATTGAGAAGCAATTGGTGTTCTTGTCACGTGGCCTTGAGATCTTTTCGTTAAATCGTAAGGAGTGTTGTTCTTCACGGCGACTGGGATATTTTTAGGAGGAGTGGTGGTTGCTCTATTATTTTTAGAATCGTTAAATCCTTTCAGGCTCTTAGCAATCAAGATTAGCGCATGACTGCTAATTTTAGATTCCATGGAATCTACATGGATGTACCATTTAAGAGGTATTATGGGATTTATCTTGACAAATTCTCGATGAATTGCCTTGAACTTGCTGATATCGTCCTTTCGTTCCTGACCAACGCAAATGATGACATTTTTTAAGTCGAAAGTATCCCTCACGAATCCGATTTTTGGGAGGTTATTTAAGATTTGATTAAGGTTTGCTGGATTTTCTAACATTTGCTTGGAAAACATCACACCAAGAGTGCCGATGTTTGCTGATGTAATCGTGGTAAATATTAAGAGATCATCCGTGTTTTGCTTCGATTGATCGGCGATGATGAGTTCTTGAACGTGATCAATGAGAGATTCTAGTTCTCTTAGTGCATCAGTTTCATCAATTGGGACT
>JAJRXH010000328.1 GCA_024276395.1 archaeon | reverse complement strand
TCGTGGACATTGGCCTGTATCTCGACATCGAAGCGAATGACACGGATGCGGCCGTGAATGCTTCGATTACTTTTCCCTTGGATCCAATGGCGTTAGAGTCGTTGGGCGCCAATGTCAGCACGGGCAAGGTGATGTTTTACAATGCGACTAGCGGTGAGTGGGAACCAGCCTTGGCAACGGTAATAGATCTCGTGAATAACGTGCTCGTGGGTTATACAAACCACTTTAGCACGTGGACGGCATCTTTCGAACTCGAGCAAGTACCGCCAACGCCTCCCAATCCACCAAGTGGCATTACCATCCCGGCGCCAAATCAGACCATTGAGATTCCAGGAAACGGGTCCAGCGTGACGATCACGCCTGGAGAAAGCATGGAATTAGTGACGCCGACGGGCATTGCCTTGACGTTAATCACTTCGGAGAGTCTCAACTTGACGATTGACGTGTTGGATGAGAATCCCGCACCTGTTAACATCTCCGGAGACTTCGTGGACATTGGCCTGTATCTCGACATCGAAGCGAATGACACGGATGCGGCCGTGAATGCTTCGATTACTTTTCCCTTGGATCCAGTGGCACTAGAGTCGTTAGGTGCCAATGTCAGCACGGGCCAGGTGATGTTTTACAATGCGACTAGTGGTGAGTGGGAGCCATCCTTGGCAACGGTAATAGATCTCGTGAATAACGTGCTCGTGGGTTATACGGACCACTTTAGCACGTGGACGGCATCTTTCGAGCTCGAGCAGCAGCAAACATCTCCTCCATCGCCACCATCAGGTGGACCACCAGAGGCCATTCCCATTCCTAATGGTACACCGGTACAGGTCATTCCCGGGCAAACAGTCGAGTTACAAACACCTAGTGGCATTTCAATCACGTTGATGGTCGGTGATGGTGTTGAGATAACGGTCACGGAATTACCTTCTAATCCAAAGATGCCGTTGCCAGAAAACATGAAAGATCTTGGCCTATTCTTGAACATAGAACTTAATGACACGGATGTTGAAGTGAATGCTACCATATCGATTCCATTTAATTCTGATGATTTAAGAGCCAAGGGAATTGTAAATGTCACGTCATTAAGTCTGACATATTTCGATGAGGCACAAGGCAAGTGGGTGTTGGTACCATCTCAAGTCGATGTGGAAAATAATGTCGTGTTTGCCACAGTGTCACACTTTAGCGTGTGGTCAGTTGTATTCGTGGAATCAAACGAAGGAGAAGAATCTTCGACAATTCCAGGGTTTAGCGTGTTTGTAGCCATGATAGGTGTATTAGCATTGATTTCAGTAATCAAAACGAGAAAAAAATGATGACTGGATGGTATTAATGGATGTCAATCATTGTTTATTTACTATCTTTTTTCTTTTTCTTTTTCGAGTGCAGATCATTAAGGCAAAGAGCATCTCCTGGTCAGTCACGGTTTTCATTCTGATTCTGCTACCATTTATTAAAGTGCTGATGCAAATGTGGGTGATGGATTGACGGAATGAAGTGATATGTGGTTGTGTTTCAGATGAAACAACAAGTTTTTATTGGACGAATTACTTCAGTAATGAATAGTATTGGATTTAGGTAGTGAAAAGTGTCCTTAGACGTATTAAACATCAGACAAAATCGTTTAATGCTTGTCACTATCGGAAGCATTCCTAACACTTTAAAGAATTAAGGAATGAAAAGAATGAATGAAAAGAAGCCAATGAAAAATCGGTGAAAGGTTGAATGCGTGATCTGTCGATTAGAAGAAAAACCAGCAAAATGAGAGTAAAATGGAAGAATTTTAACCATTTTAGGAGATTGGTAGCCTGGATGTTGTTTTTGTCCTTTTTAGCGTTCGCTTTTAATTCACAAATTTCAGCTCAATCACCATCGAACATCCAGCAAGTACCATCAAATCCGCCCCATGAAATCATCCTTGAGGCTGATAGCCTAATTTTGGTGCCTAATTCTAGTCGCGCGCATCCCATTCGAGTAACAATAGTTGATGTCGATGGTCTCCCTCCCTCGCCGCAGTCAAGCCCCGTTACTGTGACTTTAACAGCGTCTGGAGGGCAATTTGTTGATTCTAATCAGCAACAGCTGGTTGTGACTATTGGAGTAAGTGATGGATGGCGTGCTACCATATTTTATCGCACGCCAGATACAGAAGGCCGCGTGAATATTACCGCTAACGCGACTGGTTTGATCGGTGATTTTCTGACTTTTTACTTGGTGGCGAGTACCTCCGGAGTTCCAGAGCTTGAGGTGCAAGTCAATGCAACAACTATTGATGTGAGGGAATTTAGAGTTGTTGAAGTGTTAGCACTTCTTGTTGATGCGAAGGATCAAATATTAACTACAGCAAGCGGAATTCCAGTTACTTTTTTTGCCAATGGGAGTAGATATCGTGATTCCAGTTCATTCACGTTTACTACATCAATGGAAAATGGAATTGCTCGTGGTTACTTGATGGTACCTTCTGTTGAAATGGTGGTGAATGTTACAGTCTCCATAGATTCTATTCGGACAACATCTACCTTCATTCATTTTTTTACATCATCTTCAGTGGCTAATGAAGAATCCGAGGACAAAAATGATAACGAGATGCTCGTTCCGGGAAAAATTCTTGATCCCGTTGGTTCGCTCATTGATGGTACCAGCCAATTGTTGATGTCAAGTCCAATTGCGATCATCTCTCTCCTTCTAATATCTGCTGTTTTAGTTGTAATGTTATTGATGACAGCACGAGTCACTGGATTTCCCTTCTTGAAATTCAGAAATGCTGATGAGAAAGATGAGAATGTAGTGAGTTGGACTGAAAGGATTTTGTTGTCCTTTATTGGAATCCTTGGTGCCATATCAACCTCTCGATGGTTTAGAAGAATAGATTTTGAGGACGTCTTGGAAAATGATTTTCGACGAAAGATCATTACAATTCTGCAGCGCGTGCATGTTTCTCACTTAAGACGATTACAGAAAGAATTAAACTGTGGTACCTCCATCTTATTATGGCATCTAGAGATATTGGAAGACTTTGGCTATGTTGAAAAGACAAAGATTGGTCAATATATCATCTATTATCTTGCTCATCAACGTCCATCTTCTGATTACTTGAAGGCCTACTTAAGCTTGTTAAATGAAAGCTCAAAGAAAATCATTCAAGTGCTTTTAACTAATCCATCTTTGAATGTGGATCAAATTGGCCAGTTAACTGGACTTCATCGAAAAACGATAAAATATAACGTAAAGCGTCTTCAAAAGTTGGGTGTCATCATCAAAAACGAGAATGATCAAGTAAATGAGAATTCCTTCTCTTTAAACATTCATTATGTTCCGATTTTTAAGAAATTTCTCGATAGCGCCGCTGCCTAACATGACTTACAAGAACAGCTGCCAAGAAAGATGGATGATGAAAAAGGAATGAAAGAGAAGGGAAATTCTTATTTTTCAGTCATTGTTAGCATTGCCTGAATTGAGCGAAGGTTTTGAAAACAACGTTGCGTCAGATTATAGTTTTTATGATCCGTAGTCAAGCATAATCCCAGTTTGGGACGCCAAAAATGCGAGGACGAGAGAAAGAGAAAAGTATGCTAAAATCTGATGCATATCTTTCAAATATTAGGGACTTGAGATGTCCAGTGAAAGAGAAAAAGAACAAGAAAGTTGAGCTTGATTGAACGATTCATAGTAATGTAATAAATCGCGCTGAATTATTTGGTTGAGACAAGTCCATGTTTTTCCCAGAGTTCTTGTAGTTTTTGTTCCCATTTCTTCAAGTGCTCTTCATAGAGCTCAGTTTTTCCCTCTTTAAGTAGTTCTCCCATTCGGTCATAGTAGAAATATAGACCTTTCTTTGTTTCATCCGTGTAGGATGCTTCGTACAGGGGCGTGTGGTAAAGTGATTCGAAAGGACAGGCCTCCGTACAAAGTCCACAAAACATGCAACGGCCGAAATAGATGGTAGGATGTTCAAGAGGTCTCTTTTTGCCTAATAGGCTCCAATGTTCAGGTTGAGGCTTGGCAGGTACCATTTCAATGCATTTATTGGGGCAAGCTTTCGAGCATCTGGCACATCCAGTGCAGTTCATCAGATCTAGTCCGATGAGACCACGTGAATTGGGAGATATGTGTGGGGTATGCTTGAACAATGGAAAGGGTTCCATTGCATCGTCATACTTGCTTCCAGGTCCACCAAATTTCATCGTAATGGGTGGTCTGCCAGTTAATTGTCCTAGAAAAAGAAGAGTTGCTGTCTTTATGGGTTTAAACACGCGAGTTAAGAATCCAAAGATCATTCGAGTTCACCTTTTTACACGTTTGACTAATCAATCGTTAATCTTGATTTTAGAGTTAAAATAAAGTTAAAGGTGAGAGTGGGGAAAACAATCAACCTAGGTGATGATTACAAATCCAGTGTTTCAAGTGGTCTCAAGTGTCATCATTTAAGTATTTCACGGAGGATTTGGATGTTTTCTTCATACTTAGTCTTTCTTCTCAGATCCACGGGGATTCTTCGTCTTTTTGCAAGCCCAGGTGTTAGACCGACTTCTTGAAGTTCAGAACGACTGAAACCACGTCCCATTCGTTTTTTGCCTGATTGTGGGGCTCTTACGGTTGGATATGACATGGTATGTTGTCCTCCGTTGACAACTTCATGTTATTTTTCCATGACTTGTTTTTCTTGTAGCCTTAAAGAACGTTTTGATACGTATTGA
>JAJRXH010000327.1 GCA_024276395.1 archaeon | reverse complement strand
GGTTATCATTTTCAATTACCTTGAAGATCATTCCTTCAATCAAAATCAAGAATTGAGGGATCTTCTAAGAAATTTAGCACGAGATATCATTGCTGCCATTGATGGTCAAGCGGAACTAGCACCATTTAAAATTCAGATGGTTCTAGATGACATTTTAGATAGCCTGGACACGTTATTGTACAGTTTTTAAATGAATCTATTGTATTCTCGTCTTATGGTTTGGTTCTGGAATAAAGAAAAAAGAAAAAGAGAATGCAAAGAGATGAAATGCTCAGTTTTGACACAAGATGACCGTTCTTATCCCTTCACCTTTTCTTAGTGTATCGAATGCTTCATTAATTTCGGAAAGGGGATACTTATGAGTAACTAATTCTTTGACCTTTAAATCTCCATTTTTCACGAGTTCAATGATTCTTGGAAAGTCTACTGGACGGCATCCAAGGCTTCCCATTATTTCCATCTCTCGAAACATAACTCTTCCAATATTGAATCTATCCCATCGTTCTGGAGAATATCCGACAGCTACTAGTCGTCCACCAGTTCTTAAGCAATCGAAGGCTTCTTTCATTGTCAGTGGATTTCCAATTGCCTCAAAGGCAACGTCAACACCGCCATTTGTGATTCTACGGATCTCATTTACGACATCCTTCGGGTTCTTATCTTTTGCAAGTATGGTCGTTACTGCACCCAATTTTTCAGCCATCTTGAGTTTTTCTGGGACTACATCGACGGCAATGGGAAGGCCTCCAGCGACTTTGATATTTTGAATTAAATTCAGTCCAATTCCACCACATCCAATTACGACGGCCCAATCACCAGCTTTTACCTGTCCACGGTTCTTGACAGCATGGTAAGGCGTAGACACCGCGTCAGAAATGATGCATCCTTCCTCCAAAGGTATTTCTGAAGGTAAGTGGAAAATATCTTTAGCTGGAACGCTAATCATCTCGGCAAATGCGCCATCAATGTGATTCCCCAACATTATTTGATTCTTGCAGATATTCTCACGACCACTTCGGCAATAAAAGCAGTATCCACATGATAACACTGCTGGAATGAGGACGTGATCTCGTCTTTTAAAAGATGTTACATTAGACCCGACTTCCTTGACGATTCCAGCGGCCTCATGTCCAAGAATCAATGGAGGCTGTTTTACAGTGGGCACTCCGTGATCAAGATATCCAAGGTCAGTGTGACACACGCCACAAGCAATTATCTCTACGAGGACATGATCTGGGGATTTTGATTCATCTGGAGTAGGATAGTCATCAACTACTTTTAAAGGTGATTTGACTTTTTCAAAGAGAGCAGCTTTCATTCGGAAAATTCCTCCATGTTTGGTGATTAACAGTTAGACAAAGTGATTTAATTCATTTTGTTCTTCAAATTGTTATTTCATGGTCACTAATCTACCGAAGACATTACATCATAGTTATGCTCTTAAATGTTGTCCCTTCCTTCCTTTTCATCAACATGCATTCAATATAAAAAACGTGAAAAGAAGCCGGCTATTGGGAGACATAACTCTTTTGAGGTTGATGATGTTGAGTAACCAAGAAAAAATCAAAGTCCTGATAATGGGTGCTGCTGGGAGAGATTTCCATAATTTTAATGTCTACTTCAGAAACAACCCTCGGTATGAGGTAGTTGCTTTTACTGCCACACAAATCCCAGATATTGAAGGGAGATCATATCCACCTGAGTTGGCTGGTGATCTTTATCCGAATGGAATACCCATTTACGATGAAAAAGATCTTACCAAGTTGATTAAAGAACATCAAATTGATCAAGTCATCTTGGCGTATTCTGATTTATCCCATGATTACGTGATGCACAAGGCATCTGAGGTATTAGCTGCAGGTGCTGATTTTCGCTTATTAGGGATGAAAAATACAGCATTAAAGTCGACAACGCCGGTTATAGCCGTGTGTGCAGTCAGAACTGGCTGCGGAAAAAGTCAAACAACGAGAAAAATTGGAGAACTCTTGCGTAAAGAGGGCAAGAATGTCGTTGTCATCAGACATCCTATGCCTTACGGTGATCTGAGGAAACAAGAAGTGCAAAGGTTTGCATCCTTTGAAGATATGGATGCCGCAGACTGTACCATCGAAGAACGAGAAGAATATGAACCTCACATTCGCATAGGAAACGTGGTCATGGCTGGCGTGGATTATGAAAAAATTTTGAGAGAAGCCGAAAAAGAAGCAGATATCATTCTTTGGGATGGAGGTAATAATGATTTTCCCTTCTATCAGTCAGATCTGTTAATCGTGGTAGCTGATCCTCATAGACCTGGCCATGAGATTTCTTATTATCCAGGAGAAACCAACTTCCGGATGGCTGATGTCATCATCATTAATAAAGTTGATACTGCTGATCCCAAAAATGTCGAACTTGTTCGAAATCATGCCAAAAAATTCAACCCAAAAGCCATCATCTTAGAGGCAGCATCGCCTGTAACCATTGACAATCCAGATATGGTGAAAGGAAAGAAAGTTCTCGTAGTGGAAGATGGCCCAACCCTTACCCATGGTGAGATGGAATATGGTGCTGGGTTCATTGCCGCTAAGAACGCTGGAGCTAGTGAAATCATTGATCCTAGGCCCTATGCTGTAGGCTCTATCAAGGAGACCTTTGACAAGTACAAGCAAGTAACCCAAGTTCTTCCAGCAATGGGATATGGAGAACATCAGTTAAGAGAGTTGGAAGAAACAATTAACAAGGCTGACTGTGATGTCGTGGTGGTTGCCACTCCCATCAACCTAGGTCGATTGATTAATATTAATAAGCCATCTGTGAGGGTATTTTATGAATTTGATCCCTCAAAGGAAGAGGAATTGTTGAAAATCATCAAGGAGAAGATTTCTTTATGATCAAGGGAAGAATATGGATCTCTTTTTCATTGATTTGCTAGCGGATTTCCTTCTTTTCTTTTCTTTATTTCTTCTTCAATGATGCTTCTGGGATCATCCATCAGCATTTTAAAGAAGAATGATGTGAATGATTCTTGGAAGAAAAGAGGTCGGTCTAAATGATTGTTTCACCATCTTCACGTTTTTCGCAACAATTTACGGAGAATCAGCTTCTGTACATGGCAGCTGCAGTATACACGCTAGGTTCAACATCTGGCTTGCTTTTATCCATGTTCATCTCTGTCATTACTAATAAAGTCATTCCTTTATCATTCCTCATTGCTGTAGGGTTACTTATCATCGTCATTCCTTCATTGTTTATTGGAAGGGTGTGGATTCACAAGAAATGGGGACTTGTTGGAGGACTGCATTTTCAATATTATCTGGACTTGACATGGCTTTTAATTGCTTTCATTACTTCCCTTCCAGGAATACCTTTTAGATTCATTGCTACAGGTTTTCTGATAGGGATGCGAGGGGGCTTTCTTGATGAAGGTTCGGAAATTGAAGCCCGATTAGCTGTCGTGACTTGTCTCTTATTATTAGTAGTACCCATGCTCAGCTTGTTGGCATATATCTTCCTATATTTGGTTGGAATCCGCGGTTTC
>JAJRXH010000326.1 GCA_024276395.1 archaeon | reverse complement strand
GCACAGGGATGTGAGTTATTCAGTTTTCCTTTCCTTCAAAAGGAGGTTTTAACATAACAACCAGTGTCTCTAAATACTTCAATGACAAGTGAATAACTCTCCTAAAATAAACCTACCGACATCCATCATGACAACGGTATTGGTAGCAAGGGAGAACTATAACTTATAGGAAGTATAACTTATAGGAAGTAAGATTAGGCAGGGACATCATTTGTGTATCATTGTCATGATGACGACAAACGAATTTAAACTGCCAACGCCAGATATCAAATAAGGAAGAAGAGGTGACAAGGATGTATCTTGGCGTGCAAGTGGAACCACAATTTGGATACACGTTAAAACAAATAAAAGATATCGTTACTTTTGCAGAGGCTAATGGATTTTCTCATGCGTGGTTTTCAGATCATTTCATGTTAGATGCCAATGCAACTAATCGAACGTGCATTGAAACAATATTGGCAATGACAGCAGCAGCATCTTTCACCACATCTTTACGAATCGGTTCATTGGTATTGTGCAACAGTTACCGATATCCCGCAGTTTTAGCAAAACAACTAGCTTCATTGGACCATTTTTCGAATGGCAGGCTGGAGTTCGGATATGGTGCCGGATGGAAGAAACTAGAATACGAGGCGTATGGAATTCCCTTTCCACCAATGGATGTGAGAATCAGAATGCTCGCTGAAGGCATCCAAGTCATCAAGTTATTATGGTCAGAGGAAAAGCCATCCTTCCAAGGACAGCATTACCAACTAAAGGAAGCCATTAGCAATCCAAAGCCATTGCAACAACCTCGGCCGACCATTTGGATTGGGACGACCACTGGAAAACCAAAAATGCTTCGCCTGATAGCTGAACACGGAGATGGTATCAACTTGTCCTGGGCATTTCCCCCAAGTGAAGTTGAAGAAAAAATTAGTCTATTAGAAGAAATGATGTCAGAATTCGGCCGTGATATCAGCGATCTCAAAAAATCGTGTGGGCTATGGACGAGAGTATATCAAGATGAAGAAGAGAAGAAAAAAGCGTGGAAATCAATTGCCGAAAAAAACAAGTTATCTTTCGAAGAAGTCGAAAGAAGAATGACTCGTGCTCTACACGGCACTCCAGATGAGATTATTAGTAGCCTACGTGAATACAAGAAGATTGGTGTAACGCATTTCATTTTCATGTTTCCCCATGGACAAGAAAAAGAGCACATCGAAATATTCTCCAAGAAAATCATTTCAAAATTATAATTTTACCAAAAACATCACGAGAAGAACAAGGAAACAGCACCATCCCATTAAAAAAGAATTCATCTAAGTTGACTTGCTTACCTTCTTTCTTCATCGAATTTAAAGGAATCAACGCAATCAACGTCCATTTATTCAAGTTGTGGAAAAAGAAAAGCCTTAAAAGTTACGAAAATGATGTTTTCTTAGAAGTTTTGGAGAGAAGGAGAATTTCAATGAGCGATGCATCAGAATTAGAAGGAACAACTAGTTTTTCAATCCCTCAGGTGCCCCTAGAAAAAGAATTGGAACAATCTTACCTAGATTACAGCATGAGCGTAATCGTGGGACGTGCATTACCAGACGTGCGAGATGGACTCAAACCAGTCCAACGTCGCATCCTGTGGACCATGTATCGAATGGGGCTCCTACCACCTCCAGAGAAAAAACGAAAGTCTGCCACCATCGTTGGTGAAACCATTGGTAAGTATCATCCACACGGAGACCAGGCAGTCTATGATGCTTTGGTTCGAATGGCCCAAGACTTTACGATGAGATATCCTCTAGTAAATGGGCAAGGTAATTTTGGGTCATTAGATGGCTTACCTCCAGCGGCATACCGTTATACCGAAGCTGGATTGATGCCCATTACTTCAGCATTACTAGCAGACATTGACAAGGAAACAGTCCCATTCATTCCCAATTTTGATGGAGAAGAATTCGAACCTACTGTTCTTCCCACTCGACTGCCTAATCTCTTGATTAATGGCACCATTGGGATAGCTGTAGGAATGGCCACGAGCATCCCACCTCATAATCTTTCAGAAGTGATTGACGGAATCATTGCACTTCTGGAAAATCCTAACTTAACTGTTGATGATCTAATGCAATACATTAAAGGGCCTGATTTTCCTAGTGGTGGATTCATCATTGGAACATCTGGAGTTCGTCAGGCTTATGAGACTGGCCGTGGGAGAGTCGTTCTTCGAGGTAAAGCTGAAATAGCTCATGACGAAAAAGAAGGAATCTACATTCACATCAGTGATCTTCCTTATCAGGTAAAACGTCAAGACTATGACACAAAAAATGCCAGTGGCTTCGTGAATCAAGTCGAAGAACTGATGAGACGAGGACGTTTTCCAGAAATCGCTAGAGTGGAAAACTTGTCATCAAAACGAGGTGTTGGACGAAGACGACGAGGTGGGAGCAGGAGTAAACGGAGCCAGAGATCACCTAACGTCCAAGACACGGGACAACAAATCGAATCATATACTGGGACTGATGTCCGAATCTACTTACGTTCTGGAACAAATCCGCAAGTTGTTTTAAATAAGTTATATCGCTACACTAAATTACAAACATCCATTAGCATCATTACCATGGCTCTCATACCGGTGAAACAAGCTGCGCTCGATCCCATTAGTGGAAAAACTGTGGAACAAGAAAAACTAGTACCACGCATTCTTACCCTAAAGCAATTACTGCAGCATTTCATTAACCACAGAAAAACAGTAATTCGAAGAAGAAGTGAACACGACCTTCGTGAAAATCGCAAGAAAGCACACATCCTCGAAGGACGACTAAAAGCCCTACAAGATATAGATCGTCTCATTGAACTAATCAGAGGTGCTGAAGACACGAACGCAGCCAAGCAGAGTCTGATGGACGAATTTGAACTCAGTGAAATTCAAGCAACTGATGTGTTGGATCGTCCTTTAAGAATCCTTACAAAATTAGATAGAGAAAAAATCTTGGAAGAACTGGAACAGATCAATGAAAAAATAGCGTACTTGGAAGAATTACTCAGATCCGAAGAAAAAATCAAAGAAGTCATCAAGGAAGAATTACTGGAAGTTAAGGGAAAATACGGTGATGAAAGGCGTACTAAAATCATTCCAGATGAACGAGCAAGAGATGAACTTCTCTACCTTGAGGAAGAAACCGCCTTGATTCAAGAGCGGCCAATCATCATCCCCTTCACGAACCAAGGATTCATCGAAGCAAGACCCTTGGATAGTCATTCAAAACAACATCGCGGTGGCAAGGGCTCTTTAGTTACTTACTTGAGAGAAAACGATTTCATCAAGGATCTTATCGTTTGTTCAAACCTCGATAACATTCTCGTATTCACAAATACAGGACGTGCCTACGGATTCAAGGCTCATCAAATACCCATTAGTGACAAAAAAGGAAAAAAGACACCCCACATCAACCAAATTTTGCGTACAAGCGAAGAAAACAAGGTCGCTGAACTCATTTCCATTCCGGATTTCGACCCAGATAAAGATATCATTCTTGCCACCAAGCTGGGCCGCGTGGTACGCATCTCACTATCAGAGTTTCATAACTTGCGACAAACTGGAAAGAAATCCGTCACGTTACGTGAAGGTGATAATTTAATTGGAGCCATCCTTGCCAGCAATGAACAAGAAGAAATCGTCCTCATCACGAAAAAAGGACAAGTTTCAAGATTTACTGTTGGAGAGATAAGAAAGACACGATGCGGCAGCCAAGGTGTCATTGGAATGCGCTTGCGAGATGAAGATGAAGTTGTGGCCATTTCACCAGTAAGAGAAAATCATTATCTTCTTACCTGCACCAAGAATGGATATGGAAACAGGGTAGATTTTAACAAAATCAGGAAAACTCGTCGTGGTGCAAAAGGAGTGAGACTCATTACCACCGGATCTAGAAATGGTCCCGTTGTCTCTTCCAAGACCGTAAAAGAGGAAAGTCAAGTTATCATGGTAACCAAGAAAGGAAAACTCATTCGCATCACGGCTGGCGAGGTAAGACTTACTAATAGAGCAACCAAAGGTGTTCGTCTCATCCGCCTTGAAAGTGAAGATGAGGTCAGAACGATGGCACTCATCCGGAGTGATTTCATGGCAAGAGAAAGTGCCGAAGCAATTCAAAGAATCACGGAAGCCGTCGATGAACAACGCGTGCCGTCAGATGAAGAAGAGGAATGAGTAATAGCAAGACTTTTATAGAACCATGGATGATAGATGTACTGAACAGCGAGAAAAAAATTACTTTCCTAACTCGTGTCCCATTGACTGAGGAGTTCAAGAGTCATGGACAAAATCGATTTCCGTCAACTCATCATCGATTTGGGAGGACAGATCGTACCCCAACAACCAAATGCCATTTTCATCCTTTATCCACATGCGTGGTATCACATTAACATAGAAAATGGAATCATCCACGTGCATAATCCCATTGAATTACGACAGTACGCATCTATCTGTCTTCAACCACCAGAAAATGGGATTAATGACGCTTTTTTGCAATTACAGACGCTTCAACTTTCCAAGGATCAATTAATACTATTAGCTAAATTCTGTGCAATCTTGTATGAAATTTTTCCAGATAACATTGAAAGGCAAATAGCAGATTTTCTCACGAAAGGAAAAAAAGGAGAGAATGTCATACCTAGACCTACAAAGATGCTTCTTGACTATCTATTGACAGAAATCAATTTTGATAAGGATGAATTGACGCTTGCTGACATTGCCAGCTACCTTGAGAGTCATGACTTGTACATCATGGATCCCTCTCCGACATCAAGAGTCATCCCACTCCTTCCCAAAAATCATCCGCCCTTATCACGAGCTTGGAAGGACATTCAGATAGAATTTAACACCAAGACCTTAAGAAACCCACGAATTAACTCGGAAATGCATTTCATCCACCATCTACTGGAAATTCTCTATGGAAACGGCGTTTTACAAGAAATGCTACTTAATTGTCCGTTAATCCAATTATTTCGACTCAGAATCACCACGAACCTTGATAGTAAGCCGCACCAACATCGCTAATTTTTTTTATTTTGTATCTAATGAGAATGAAACATGCCTCCAGTAAATTTACTGGCATGATTCACGATCCCGTTCACCCTGCTCCATTCTTCATGCACCAACACTTTCGCTTTTTTCTCATCATCAATCAAGACACTCATCATCAATCAAGACAGACAGTAAGAGGAAAAACACGCTCTTTAACTCACAAATAAATATCATTTACACGATCTTTATAAGAAGAATCATTGGCTATCTAAGAAACAACAGACGAAAAAAGAAAAAAGAAATCTAAAAAAGCTTGAAGAGGCAATTCAACTATCAATATTCTTCCTGCAAAGTCGTGATGATAGGTGGTATGACCTCATCCCTCCAGATCTTGTCAATTATTTCTGTCATTTCCACCGTATATGAAGGTGATCGTGCTATCTGACGACAAAGATCTACCAATCTGCGCATTGCCCTAATGAAATCACCCTCTGATACCTTGGAGCCTCGAATGGCATCAACTAGGCTATATCCCTTCGCCCATCGCAAAGCTGGAACCATAAGCTGGGAAGAAAGAGGTCTATAAACAAAATCCTTGGGAATGCCGAGTTTCTCCTCCTTTCGAGAAACGAGCCGATTTAAACGAATAATTCGACGATAAATTCCATAAAGATCTTCACCAAGTTTTTTCCGAACCCATTTAGAATGTGGAT
>JAJRXH010000325.1 GCA_024276395.1 archaeon | reverse complement strand
GTGCAGGATCAACACCTTCTGCTTTCAATATCTCTCTGGCCAACTTCCTAGCAGCTGCTTCAGAACGCTTGCCATACCGACTGGATATCCCACGAATTTCAGCAATGATTTCCGTCTTGAACTCTTCGAACTGCCGTTCTAGACGATCGAATCGTTCATCTATCTTGGCAAACCGTTCATCCATCTTGGCAAACCGTTCATCTATCTTGGCAAACCGTTCATCTATCTTGGCAAACCGTTCATCTATCTTGGCAAACCGTTCATCCATCCCTTGGCGCAACGCTGTCAATCGTTCATCCATCTTGGCAAACCGTTCATCCATCTTGGCAAACCGTTCATCCATCTTGGCAAACCGTTCATCCATCTTGGCAAACCGTTCATCCATCTCTTGGCGCATCTCGGTAATGGAATCCAAAATAACTCTCAGGTCAGATTTTTCAGCAAAGTATCGAACTAACATGAAGTACAGATCCTGCAATAGTTCGGGATCATCCTTGATTTGCTCAAGAATTGCTTTAATGTCTTCTCTATTCAGTCTCATGGTAATTTCACGTTCATCCATCTTTCATAATAAGGCACGAACAAGTTTTCTTGAATTCGAAAGGCACGTTCCAGTGGCTTGATGACGTAACGTTACGACTCGCGTTGGGTAGATAAACAGTTGATGAGAAATTTTTAGAAGGTTGTTACAGCATTGACAGTGATGATCCACATCTCTGACATAGTTAAAGTAATGGTCCAATAGCGTGGATTTCTCAATGTATCTTTGCTTGTTCTCATTTATAAAGATGCAGATTTGTAGCTTCAATCCCTCGAAGGTTACTGAGAACATGACGAAGTGAAAGACCATGGAGGACACACCACTAATCAATTTGGTTGAACATAACATTCTCTCATCCTTCAATTGGTTCTATCGATCAAAAACAAGAAAATAACCACTTGGAACAGTCACCATATAACTTGATGATTAAAGGGAAGGGTCATGAAAAATGAAACTTGAAAGAATTGGAAAGCATTAACCTACTTTTACCCATGGACAAGGAAGAGATTGATGATTGAGTTGATGAAAAGGAAGGGTAGCAATGATTGTCATGAACCATTGCCGTATCGATTCTTACTCACAGATAGCAAGGCAAACAAAGAAGGAAGGCTTCCGAGATGCATCTATTTTTATACGGCATCTTCTGTCCATATCCTGATCCAACGTGAAAATTCATTCTCATCGGAAGGTTGATGAAGATGAACTCAGAAGGAGTTGATACCAAGAAAAGATCAGTTGCTTTGGGTTCATTAGGTTTAATGGGAGTTCTTTCTCTCTTGCATCTAATTGGCTTAATCTTGATAGGAATTGGTAGCAGTTCCGATGATTCCACGCTGCACGGACTGGGAAACATGCTTTACAATAACATCTTGTTTCGACTGATGCAAGTTCTTGCTTTCATCCTTGTTGTTTTGTTTATTTACCAGAGATTTCATCCTCTCGTGATAGGAATTCCCCTATGCTTTGCTCTTCTGGGAATACCCTTTCTTGCTTTATTTAACTTGTTCTCAACACCCATTAGTCCCGTGCGTGACGCTATTGAGGGGATCGAGCACTTACTCGTGATTGCCGGCGTGATCAGCGTGTTTCTCATGCATCAGCGTTTTCTTCCATTAGAAGGAGAGGCCTAGAGATATAGTGACAAATCGAACGAAAAAGAGTAATCATGAATGACAACAAAAGCATCTAGTAATACAAGACAAAAGTTGCCAAGAGACGACTACGAAACGCGTTAAACTTCTGATTCTAGTTTTCCCTCACCTTCTTTTTTTACATTCTCGCATCGAAAGATGAAATACAAGAGCATGCAAGAAGATAAATTAAGATAGAAAGCCACTCTTCAAGAAGAGACGACAAGAATACCATTTTCCTGAAGATTTCAGTTTTTCAGTTCCATACATCATGAGGATATTTCTTCATCATTGGTCGCTTGAAAACACGAGATACGAAATGTTCGCATCAATGTTGCCTGTTTTGAGTATCCATTTCTAATTAAAAAAGAATCCTCAACACAAGTTGGTTTTTACAGTTTTTATTAGATGATAAGACAAGATTCCATTGAATGTCATGGTTTCACCACCGGTCACGAATACCAAGAGAGGTTCAAACTGGGATGGGATGACAAGGGCACATGCTTCACCAATATCCATCCAATCACAAGAAGCTTGAATGAAAAACAAAAATCATGCCAAACATCGGAAATTGTTCTTCATTTCTGGCAAACACCTCTCAAAATATCGAAGCTTCCCAACACTTCACGCATCTCAAGTAACTTACCAGTAATCTTCCTTCATTCATGAGTAAGAGTCGAAATTCTTTTCTCAGTTCTTCATTCATCTGGCACGGCATTCCTCCTAACTGAAGATGTCATCACAATGTTAATAACACGTGTATTTCGCTGTAAGATGTTCATGATCCTGAGATAACCACTTTCGTTTTTTTTTTTAAAGAAAAAGCACGTGAGGAAAATCGGGAAAAATTCCCACAATAATTGACAAAAAAGCATCTTTTTCCGTCCATCTTTCTGTCCACGACGGAGCTAAAAAAGATCGAACCAAAATTCAACTAAATAGGGTTTAATGTTTCATCACTAACTCCTAACCTCGTAAACGACGATGTGAGGTGAAAAGTAGTGATGATAAATAAGAGAGTGAAAAAAACAATAGCGTTCTCAGTTCTCTTGATGACCATTCTTGGCATGTTCGGCTCGGCATCACCAACAGCGAGTAACGGCACATTTGACACCGAAGAACCCTGGGCCTACATCCAAGAAGCTAACATGCGATTTCCTTCCAATGTCTACAAATCCTCTCTTAACTTTAACGTGTACGTGGTTCGTTCTGATGGTTACTGCATAGCCTATGATGTAAAGAAAGACGGAAATGATTTGGCACGTTACATCGAGTTTCTCGTTGACGGAGTCCGTTATTACCAACAAAGAACTGAAGGAGGAGAGGAAACAACAACCTATAGTGCAGCTTTTTGCATCCCACTGAGCAATAGTGGCTGGCATGACTTTACCATTCAGATACGTGCAGGGTGGAATGGGAACATCTATACGCTAGAACGACTTGCATTGGGAGGCGGTAACTATGTGTTTCCAGTGGACGGCGTAAATGCTGAAGAAGGAAGAATCGTATCTCGCAGCACTAATCATGGCCCTGTAAAAGTTAAATCTAAAGTGCAAGCTCCTGACCAATTCGTATATGATGAATCCAAAAGTTCTTCCAGCAATGACAAGATTCGATTACTTGTCGAAATAGAAAATATAGGCACTTACCAAAGTGGGGTCCCAGCTTGGATTGCTCAAGCAAAAATCACGACCGTTCAATTCTATGTCCGAACGGTAGATTCGACCGATCAATATACCCTTGCGTACGATGTGGATCTCGAGGATATTAATGTCATCACGCAGGCAACCGACCAAGTATATACGTGGTCTGTTGGTGCTGCATACAAGGGTGTAGGTGCTTCCATAAGTGGTGAACTTGCCAGCAGCACCACCACCACTACTGAAGATTATAAGAATAGTGGAGGTGAATATAAAAATTGGAAATACCTGGGAAAAGTCCGAGTAGATTGGTCTCCGGGCAATAGAATTACTAAATTATCCATCGAAGCGATCCTCAAATTCACAGTTGGAAATGCAATTGACTATCGAGAGCACAACCTCCAATATAAGGTAGTAATAGATAGCGTGATGGAAGATTGCTTTTTGCTATTTGGATGGCACTGGACTGGAAGTAGTTCCTATGATCTGGGACCTACCGCTGTGTACATCCTAGGTGACGGAATCGGTTACGTATCATGGACTTCGGCACAATCAGCAGCAGATCGATGGATCACCATATTACCAGGAACACATGAGCCCTAACTAAAAGAGAAAATAACAACCAAGAAAATGACCAAGGTTCACATCATTTTTCTCATTTTTTCATTTTCATCAATTCAACATTTATTTATTAACCAACATTAACCAACACGATACGGGTAGTAATGTCTCTTGCCTCAGATCTCGTGTGATATCGCATCCACTACGAATTATTTTATTCATTGGAACAAAATAACATGTTATCTGAGTATAATTGGTCGTGAAAATTTTAGATCTTGAAAGAGCACGTTACAGGAAAATGCTTTTTCACCCAGCTCCTGATATCAACCTAGTTTATCACCATTAGAAAAATGAAGAAACTACAAGGGAGAGGATGATGAAGATGACAGCAATACTCGACTGTCACCGTGATGATAACATGAAGAAATCAATCCTTCGTGTCGGATTACTCCTCATGATCATCTTAATCAATTTCCACTTCATCTTCTTCGACTTTGTCACCCCGGCTGGAACTTTTAACTATGAAATGGTCGAAAACGGGCTCATCAGTGCTCGTGAGAGAAAAGACTTAAATGAAGCTCAAGTAACCGACATTCGATCCTTTGATATCAATGACCAACACGTGATAATCAATGCTGGAGATAAAATCGCATTACTAAATATCACCACGTTAGATTTGGTGAAGATCATCAATGAAGTTACCTTTCCAAACGGTAGTGTCCGTAACGTGAGAGAGTTGGGGGCACTAGAACGAATACGGTTCGACGTTGATGGCACATTTTACGTGACTGCATCACTCAAGAGAAATGTTTCTAATTCTGAAGATGAATATTCTTGGTTTGCCTATCACCTCAGTGTTGATTGTTCCATTCTTCATTTCATTAATCTCACAGCCTTGCAAGTCAAGTATCCTGGAGATATCTTACCCCACAAACCCTACTTGATTGTTAAAGACGTCATTTTCTCTGAATCCTCCACTTACGATCAGAACGTGTACTATACTCATAGTCGACTGATGTACATCAACATCAATGAAACACCCTTGCAACTTCATAAGTTCCCCATCAACATTCCACGCGTGATAACCTCATATCTCGAACTTAATGACAACAACATCCTTTACGTAAAATTTAACGCCATCACGCGAACCAGCCAGACACCTGATGGATTTGGGATCTTGTTTTTCATGAATGTTGTAAATGAAAACCGAGACTCTTTATATTCATCGTATTTCATCCAACTATATGACGTTCCTTCAGTGGATGAGGATTCAAATCCACCACCAAACACGAGCAACAACAATGTCTCTAGTCATTTCTCGTTAACCACAGAGTACAGGATCAACTCTAACATTAAACCTCCGCCGGGATTGGCATTTAATCTCTGGAATGTCTACAATTTTGACATAGATGGAAATGATGCAGCCATCATGTCGTATTTTGGAAAAGTGTATGTCGTGTCTTTACGGCAAGCGAACGAGAATCCTCTCATTGGCATCGTGGATGTTCTTGCCAGTAAGCCTGTTAATGGCAACGAGGATGGCATCTCCATCTCTGAGATCAAGGTTGAAAAAAACGGATCAAGAATTTTCATGCTTGATGCTGAATTTTCTCAATGCATTTATGTCATTACCATCACGGACTTGACCCCAGAGAATTTTTTGCTGGAAGACGGGAACGATTCAAATGACACTGATGATGACCCATGGGTCAAAATTCTTCCCGTGATACTCATTCTTTTGTTTCCCCTCGATTTCACATTTCGTCATCCCATTGAAACGGCAATTGTAGTCATCCTAACAGTCACCAGTTTCATTGTCGTCAAGCGAATAAGAAAAAGAACGAGGAACATTCGAACGAGCAATCAAAAAGAAGACGTTCTCGAATTCGGAGGTGAAATGAACGATGAGATCTCTGCTTCCTTGACAGCTCATTCCTCTGAAACAGTTACACGAGACTCCAAAAATAACGACGAGGAATTTTAAGGAGTAATTAATCACTTGCTCTTGCTTGCACGTTAACCAATGACTGAAACACTGTTAAAAATCGAAAAATTCGCTAAAAAAATATCTAAATTTACCATTGAAAATGCCGACGAAAAATAATACCAAGTCATCCCCTGATTAATGAAGGAGGAACGCCCGTGAAGTCAGCCATCTCACTCTTGTTTCAAAGTACACCCACCAGAAAAATTCTTCTCACGTGGATTTGCATTCTAGGTTTCATTCTTCCAATGTTACTGGCTAATGACAATCTCGCAGTCAGCACGGCATTCCAACATGAACTTACCAAAAAAGGGCTCATTGGTAGATGCGAAGCAAGCATCAATGACGTGTCAATAACAGCCATTCGGTCCTTTGACATCAATGATCAATACCTACTAATTAATGCCATGAACAAGATTCTCTTACTAAACAAAACATCAATGACACTCGCGAAGATCATTGAGGATGTCAAGCTTCCTAATGGGATGTTCTGGCCCATGACCCGATTAGGGGATCCGTGGCTCTTGAGATTTGACGTGGACGAGACTTTTTTCTTGTTAACATTTAAAGAAGCAAA
Source organism: archaeon (assembly GCA_024276395.1). Taxonomy (GTDB): domain Archaea; phylum Asgardarchaeota; class Heimdallarchaeia; order Hodarchaeales; family S146-22; genus JAJRXH01. The sequence goes on along the minus strand of JAJRXH010000325.1, from coordinate 4,430 downwards.
CCTTACAAGCAACACTACTAGAGATAGGCAATCCTTTCTCTATCATCTTGACGATGACGGAACCATTCTCGATGAAATTAACTTGACGAGTCTCGATGTTGCTGCCTGGGATTTCGTTCCCGTTGCTCCCTACTTGATCATCCTTGACATGGGTTCCGTGCCCCCACGTCTTGAATACATCAATCTCAATGAAACTCCCTTGCGTCTTCGTGAGGTACCCTTGATTCTCCCATCACCCACGGAGACATGCACGAACAATGAATCCAGTTCCTCACTTAACGACAATGAAACCATTTCAATTTACTTTAACCATCTCACCCGAACGAGTCTCACGACCCGCGGATTCGGCGTTACCTATTCACTGACCATCTTCGATAACAACAATAAAGTCATTGAATCTGAAGAGTTTTTCTTGCAAGTTCATGAGATCCTTTCACCGAGTAATGATGAACAGAGACAACTACAAGAAGATACCACTGTTAATTTCTCTCGCCTTCTCAAGAAAATTCATAAGTTCCAATTACCGGATGAAGAATTAATAAAGCAGCAAGTACAATATTCAAGGGCGTTTACTTGGACAGGCACTACATGCTTCGATTTATTCAATACTAATACTTTATTTAATTGCTTCACATTTCGGTGATGTCCCTGTCATTTCGCTTCAACCCAACCAATGACACGCCTCTCATTGGTTGGATTGATACTCTCAATGGCAAGCTGGTAAGTCATGAAGAAGACGCGATCTCAATAAGTGAGATTCGAGTGGACAACGAGAGTCAGAGAATCTTTCTCTTAGATCGCAAGTCAACTCAGTGCATTTACGCCATTCACGTCACGGATTGGACACCAGAAAACTTTTCAACGAATGGTGGAACTACCTCTGAATCAACTGACATTGGGCCACTTGTAACCTTTCTGATTTTCATTTTAGTAGTTCTGTTGACCATTCTCTCTTTGATTTTTCATCATCCGATTGAAGTCGCCTCAATCATCACTTCTGGAAGCATTGGCATCGTTACCTTGGCACGAATCCGAAAGAAGATTAGAAATAGAACCACCGCAGCAACGTTCCATCAAGAAGAGGAGGAACTGGAGCTTGGAGACGAAATGACGGTCACTTCCACATCTCCAGAACAGACCAGGCCTCCTCCTTCCAAGAAGCCAATCCCATCCGACGACGAAGAATTTTAATGATCCGTCATTCATTCGTTTTCACTCTTCAATCTTTCCTCAAAGAGGATTTCTAATTAATTCCTGTCTTGAATCATCAAAAACATCACGGTAACAAGCAAAAACCATTAACTTGGCTTTCGTGGTGCAAGACGATGATGAATAGATACATGATCCTGACATTAATCCTACTTCAAGCACTAGTAGTGGGTTTGTACCTGTCAGAAATGTTACTGGTCATTCTTTTACTAGTTGGGATGATGGGAGTTACCCTCATTAGAGGTTCACGAATGATACTCACGGTCATCGGGACAAGTAACAAAATGAATCAACCATCCGAGAGAGTCTTGACACGGCTGAGGTTTTCTCTCTTTTATTACATGAAGATGACAAGAAAGCTGCAGTTACGATCGATGTTTTTCCTTGCCTTGTTACTATTTTTATTGTTTCATGGTATTTTCAGTCTTAGCATCATGGGAAGAGAAGTTCAGACTCGCGTGACGGATGCTGCTTATCCATACGGTCATTTCATTGATGTCATCACGAAAGAGCATCCCTTTCTCACTGGACCAGCACGACCAGACTTTAGCAAGAACGTGACAGATCTCATAAAAGAGATTGAAGTGAACATCACGTCGTGGGCGTCATCGAGTGATGCGCTCGTGAAACGAGTGATGACAAGAGAAAAGCTATTGACAATAACCATTGTTAATGCTCAAGCTCTCATTGGGAATGAGACTTCCTCCATCCCAATCTCGGCTAGCGTTGACATCATCGTGCTTCCCGATGATCACTGGATTTGGAAGCAATTAGAATTAGAAGGAGCCATTAGCAATGATGTCTTGCAGCACAATTTCATCTCGTTAAACCTTGTCTCCATTAAAGATAGACCAGAGGAAGGCCTCTCGTATCTAGACAGATATGGCTTCGATCCTCAAAAAGTATTACCATTCAACATTACCGACATGACTAACACCGTGTCAGTACAAGTAAATGATTCCAACTTGCATGTTACCGAGGAATCATACAGTTTTAGAGACATTCGATTACTGCTCGATCAAATCGGCGTGATGCAAGTCGGCATTCCGATATCAATGCAATCGTTATTGTTCGCATCAAGATCTTTTTTTGAATCACTATTTAGGAATTTTCCTCATAATTCAGCCTTTACTGACATCCATGTCATCCTTGAAACTTGGTTTAGCTTTAAAGAGAGAGATTCTAACACCAATGACTTCATTGGTCTTGGAAAAAACAAGCTAGTAATGCTGGAAGACGCCTTTTATCAATGGGGGCGGCATTACTATCAAGAAAAAGGCTTAAGAGAATTATATCAAGTAGAAGAAAAAATAAAAATTCAACCGTTTTTCGTCCAGCTTGTCGATGCAAAAATCAGAATGAACAATGCATTCATTCTTTCTGCCTTGGTTTTTGTGGTAATCATTGTTCTCACGGGCTTCATCATCCACACGGAATTTACGACATTTTCTTCCGAGGAAAAATGGGAAATCATCCGCAAGCTCGTTCTAAGAGGCTTATCGATGAAAAAGCACGTTCCGTACCTCATCGTCACGGAAAGAGTCGTGTTGTTCTGTGGCAGCCTGACCATCGCTCTCTTCTTCATCAGCATTCTAACGACGCTGGGTACGGTTGGACATTCCTTCTTTGCCACTCAAATTTTCTTCTTGTCACTCCTCACGTGGCAGCAAGTACTGGACACTTTCACCAATGCAAGGAATACGGTTCTCTCATTCACAGCCGCAGTAATCCAAGTATACATCGTGATGATCATTCTTCATCAGAATTCATTTTATTCGGTTCTGAGAAAAAGAGCTTTCTTACTAAGCAGCGATGGGAGCAGTAACCTCATCACTTCTTCTTCGTCCGTCAACCTACAGCCATCACGCAGTAGCCTTGAAGAAAAAAAGGTCAGCAAGTACCAGGTGGCATTTCACGTGATCGGTCTGATTCTGATCTTACTGTTAACAGAAATTCGAAACTGGTTAGAACAAGCAACTGACGTGACACCTGTAGCCACCTTCACGTTAAGAGGATTAGTTTTTTTCGTGAACTTATGGCTCGTGACTAGCATCTTTTTCACTTATCATCCTAGAATCCTTGCCCACATCGGTCACCGACTATCAAGAAGTAGAAGAACTGCATCATTCATGATTAGACACGTGGTAATGAGAATTTGTTCAGAAAGACCTCCAGTACAGCTTCGCCTCCTCACTTTCCTCATCCTGACCGTGACATTGTCATCAGTCACGTATCTTAACATCCAAAAAGACATGAATAATGCATTGGTAAATTCATTCATGAACGTGGGTGCAGACTTACGACTTGAAGGAATTGATGTGGATAACACGTCCATCATCAATCAGATCAAGGCATTAAATGATGTGAAAACGGTTTCATCACTTCATTTCGCCATGATCAGTCCCTTGGGTGACTCCCACGTATCCTACGTGCTCATTGGATTAAACATGGATTCATTTCAACACATTTTACAAGACAAAAAGGATTTAGTTCCACCAGAGATTGCAGCCCTCGTTTCTTCTCTAAAAGAAAAAGCCAACTCACTAATAGGGAATGACGTCAATGTCGCCATTAATCTCAGTTTACCAATTCCTGCCCTCATTCACCAAGAATTACAGTCATTAGTGTCAATGGACGTGGGAGCACGAATCATCTTGAGAATTCCATCATATGAGAGCGTGGGACCACAACGATATGACATTTCGTTGGAAATCATTAATTTTTTCAAGGAATTCCCCGGAATTAACGAGTTACCTGAATCATCCACGAGCTCCATGAGTTCTTCAGAACTGAAGATACCAATAATCATACCTCAACCCTTTTTCGAAGTCATCATGAATGCAACGAGTCTTCCCACCTCCTATCAAGGCGAATTCTTATTAATGACCATGAAAGAGGAAACACGAATTAATGAGGTGGTGAACACTCTCAATTCCATATTTGAATCTAATCCCCTGTTTTCACTGGAAAAACGACTCACGTCGAATGAATTACCTCTAAAACTGTACCAACTTGACATTCACGAGTCTGTAAGAATCAACTTGATGTTGTTGTTCCAAGCGCTCGTAATACTTGGTACAAGTGGATTGATGTTCATCTTACACTTTCGTCAGTGGGCAAATCGTCATGAGAACCTTGCCTTACTGTTTGGTGCGACATCACGTACCTTAAAGCGTGAATATAGCTTTGAATTGTCTTTTCATTTGCTAACGGTTGCACTC
>JAJRXH010000324.1 GCA_024276395.1 archaeon | reverse complement strand
TCACCTCATGTTACCTGTTTTGCCTATTGATGCCTAAACAACACGTTGCTCTAAATTTACTCATCTTCACCGTTTTCAGCCGCGTCTTTCTTTGGGAAGAATTTCTTGTACAAGGAAAGCCCTAGCGTGAAATAGTAACTTATCATGTCACCGCTGAGCTTCCAATTCTCGCCAGCAGCAATGAGATACTGGCCGGCCAAGGCCTCGAGGTCTTGGACTCGTCGTGACTTGCGATGGTCATATTCTTGCAGCTTGTTGATGACCTTCGGCAGCAAGCTCTTGAGTCGTTTTTCATCCACTTGAAGGTTGTTTAACTTGTTCCAGAATGGCATGCTTTTCTTGTCTGCGTATTGCACCTGCAACAGCCTTCCCGTGAGAACACCCACGAGAAAACACGCTTTTTTCACATCATTATCAAAAAACTGGCTATTTTGTTCAAAAAATTGTAATATTTCTTCTTTCAAGCTCATGTCGATCCACACCATTGCATCGAGATTCACGTGAGAGGGAGTCATCGGAGGCACTGAAAGCGCCCCCACTCTCGAAAGATAATGAAGTGCTTGGAACGATTTCAAGGTGGCTTTGAGGAGACCACTCCAGCTGAAATTTCCTTCCATGTCATACATTCGTCGGCGCACGTAACTCATCGTGCGTGAAAACACGTGATCCATGGAAAGAGGAATCTTCTTGAAGATGTATTGCGTGACTTTAAGGAATTCCTTGGTCTTAGCATCATCTTTCGGTCTAAAGATCTGAGATAATACTTGAAACGTGAACTCCAGTGGTGATTTATCATCATCCCTTGAGGAAGACATTGGCAAGTAGTTGAGAAAGTCGTGGAACTCGCGTTTTTCCACGTGGTTCTTAGCTTCGTAAAGTTCCTTGATTCGTGTAGGAAGCACCTGTGGAATGACCATTTCCGGGATCATTTGGCTTTTTTGAGGTTGCGTGAAAAACAAGAAAGTCAAGGCAATCACGTTCTCTTCTTCACCTAGAACCTCCAACATTTCGTTTTCATCATTAGTAAGATTTCGAACCTTATCAAGATGTTTTGATTGCAAGATGATCTTGCGACGTGACTCATCTTTCCATCCTTCGAAAATGGTAAACAGTTCCTCAATCAAGTCATCCGTGGCAGGCAATAGGAATTCTGGAATGAGGTAATATTGGTATCCGTAATACGTGAATTTTAGGTACTCATCAAGGAACTTCTTTCCATTTTCCAGGAGCAAGATGCAATCCACGCACATGGGAAAGAGACGCCAAGCGTCACTCACTTGCAAGTCAGGGGCAAAGTTCTTCTTATCCATCGTATAGAATGGAAACGTGCCCGTGAAACCGAGAACTTCCTTCTCTTGATTGCAGCCAAAACAGATTCCTCGTCCACGAGATTCTGTATCGTGCTTGAACCAGTAACTTTTCAAGCCACTACTTAACATGATCTTCCTAAACATGGAAATGTCTCCCAAGAACAAGTCCTTATAATGTCCGTTAGGCTCTTGAAACCGTAACATGAGGGTTAACAAGTGGTTTGCCTTCTTATCTGGATTTGTTTCTGCATGTTTTGACATCAGATCTTCAATGATCTGATTTTTAGTTGCTAGTACAGTTTTAGCGATGGATTGTAGTTGATCAAGTTCTTCGCCAGTTAAATTGGCTTCTTCCTTGAAATGATTGATGTCCTTTATTGTTTTTTCGAACCATGGGAAAAACTTGATGTTCAACGTTCGCATGGGAGCAGTAATCACGCTAGTCGGCAGCGTATCCGTTCCTCGTGAAGAACCACGCTTGTATAGGTAGCGGCGAAGTTCAGATTCCTTGAAGTCCATCACTTCAATACCTTCGTATCGTGGCAGCTCACCCTCACGCTGCTTAAACACGACTGCAAAAATTTTGGCATTCTTAGTCTTTGATGGCTTCCCCACGAGATCTTCGAGCATTGATGAGGAGCCAGCGCTTCTTTGACTCACGATTTCTCCAACATCCCGAATGGCTCCAATGATCATCTCACGATGCCTCCACATTACTCATCGTCGTCATCCTATATCAATAATAATACGTCATTTTTCTTTTTGAGTAAAATCATTATTTTCAGAAAATGATTTGATTTCCACTTGGCACGTGCTGAAAGAAAGGTGATGTCTTGGTTTTGTTAATTTTTAAGTGCATCAACAAAGTTGGTTTAAAGTTAGCAGAAGCTTTCGATGCTTTTACCGCTTGATTTTGAAGAGTAAGCGACTGCATCAGGGTAACTCGAACCCTACTTGACGTCACTCTAAGTGAAAAAACACGACTCGTGAATGTTGGTGCTTTTGTCATCATGAAACGCAACTTCGTG
>JAJRXH010000323.1 GCA_024276395.1 archaeon | reverse complement strand
AATAAGCATAACCTGTTTTGAGAAGCGAAACGATTTCACCTCCTCCCTTTCTCGTTCGTTCAATGATGGCATCAATTTTTTCTTTAGGCAGAAATTGAGTTAAAGGAATGCCACCAATGGTAGTAAAGCGAGGCAATGGAACCATCGAATCTCCATGACCACCTAGAACCATGGCATTGACATCTCTAACAGAAACTTTTGCTTCCATGGCGATGAAAGCTCGATACCTTGCCGTATCAAGCACTCCAGCCATTCCAAAGACTTTCTGATGTGGAAATCCACTTAATTTCCAAGCAGCATAGGTCAGAACATCCACTGGATTAGCTACATACATGATCATTGAATCTGGTGCATATTTCACGATGTTTGCAACTACATCCTTGCAAATGTTGATGTTCTTTTCTAAAAGATCCATTCTATCCATCCCTGGCTTCCGAGGAAAACCAGCTGTGACTACCACGACATCTGACCCGGAAATATCCTCATAAGTATTCGTGCCAAACACGTGTGTATCCGTTCCTAAAATGGGAGTGGCTTCTTTCATATCAAGGGCCAATCCTTGTGGTTTATCTGGAATGATGTCGACCAAGACCACCTCATCCACGACTTCCCTTTGTACCAATCGAAAACCAACTATTTGGCCAACAAAGCCTGCACCACCAATTATTGATACTTTACTCATTATTATTACCTCCTAACACTCGAGAGACAATCAATGATTCTCACTTTAAAGAATGTCGGATGCTCTTCCAAGTGAGATGAATCGAGAGATAGAATGACAAGATGCGATGGAAAGTCAGAGGTAACCGAAAGTGAAAATCAATTATCAACTCGAAAAAAAGCAAGAGACACTAGATAATTCAATTTAAAACTACCTTAAAGTAAAAAAACACCCTCAATCAAGAATCAAGCAACCAAACCATTAAATTCGAAAGAAGATTGATAATTGCGGAAATAATACTTATAATATTGTCTGCCTCCATGATTAAATTCTTTCTTGTTAAGTGTAAGAATAGATATGTGCATCAACTCGGGGTAATCAAAATGGCAAAAACCAAAAAAATAACAGAAATATCAGATTTACCGGGTGTAGGCCCGTCAACAATCAAAAAACTTGAAGAACATGGCTACAACACTTTAGAGGCCATTGCCGCTGCGACTGTCTCAGAATTATCAGATATCGGGTCATTAGGAGAGAAGACTGCTACCAAAGCAATCGAAGCGGCAAGAAAAGCATTAAATTATACTTTCGAAACTGCTGAAGAAGTTTTAGAAAAAAGAAGACAACTAAAAAGAATCACCACGGGATCAAAGGACCTTGACAATCTCTTTTTGGGTGGCATCGAGACAGGATCAATGACCGAATTGTATGGTGAATACCGAGCTGGAAAAACTCAACTCGCCCATCAAATCTGCGTAAATGCTTTTCTTCCAATTGAACACGGAGGACTCGTGGAAAAAGCTCCAGACGAAATAAGCGTAGTATACATTGACACGGAAGGCACGTTTCGACCAGAACGTATCATATCAATGGCAAAAAGATGGAATGACCTCCTAGATCCTCAAAAAGTTCTGAAAAGAATCAAAGTTGGACGCGCTTTCAATTCCGATCATCAAGTTGCACTGGTAGATGAAGTTTCACAATTTGCAAAAGAAGAAAACGTGAAAGTTCTCGTGGTGGATTCACTCACGGCACATTTTCGGGCTGAATTCATTGGTAGAGGAACCCTTGCTGAAAGACAACAAAAACTCAACTCACACATCCACAAGCTTCAGAAACTTTGCGCCAGTTTTCACATTGCCGTGATAGTTACCAATCAAGTCCATGCCAAGCCTGATATGTTCTTTGGTGATCCAACAGCACCTGTAGGTGGACACATCGTTGGCCATGCAGCACAAACCAGAGTCTATCTCCGGAAATCTAAGGGCGAACGCCGGATTGCACGAATCGCCGACTCTCCATTATTACCAGAAGGCGAAGCCGTGTTTGCTCTTACTGAAGAAGGAATTGTAGATGCGACCTGATGGTACTACTCAATTGGCATCTTCTCCTAACTCTTTCCTCACAAAGAAAAATAAAGTAAAAAAGTGGAATCAAAATAACGTGGGTTCAGCTT
>JAJRXH010000322.1 GCA_024276395.1 archaeon | reverse complement strand
TTTCTTTCTTGATATATTGTGAGATGGTCTCTGGAGACAATGCCTTGATTGTGTTCATCACGTCATTATAGCTCTTCTCGAATTCTTCCTTCGTGTCATACTTGAATCGGTCGATTATGGCATATAATCGCAGCTTGAGGATGGTCGCTGCCGGCACTCCTTTGTCATGCAGTTCTAGCAACTTGTGATGCAGCGTGATGATTGATTTAAGCATGCGATACTGCTTATCCAGGGGACAATATGAGTCTTCATCACTAAAGGCATTCTGCTGCAGAAACGCCTCGCGAATCAACTTGGTGGTCCTCATGACAATCTTTTCGTTATCTGGTAGGGCATCTGGACCTACGAGTTGCACGATTTCTTGGAGTTCTTTTTCACGCTGCAAGAGAGACATTGCTTCTTTTCGTAGTGATACGAAATCTAGCGCCACGTGCTTGTTAAACCATTCATCTAATGAATCATAGAGTGAATACGAGAGCAGCCAGTCAATGGCTGGAAAGTGTCGTTCACTTGCTAGTTTCTTGCTTAAAGCCCAAAAGACTCGCACCGTTCGTAAAGTATTCTGCGTCACGGGCTCTGAGAAGTCGCCTCCAGGTGGTGAAACCGCACCAATTGCTGTGATGCTGGCTTTCTTTCCGCTTAGCGTGATCACTCGTCCGGCCCGTTCATAAAACTCCGCAATCTTGGAAGCCAAGTAAGCTGGATATCCTTCTTCACCAGGCATTTCCTCTAATCGAGATGAGATCTCACGAAGGGCTTCTGCCCATCGAGAGGTTGAATCAGCCATCAAGGAGACATCATAACCCATATCACGATAATATTCGGCTAGCGTGATTCCAGTATAAATGGACGCCTCACGTGCTGCTACAGGCATGTTAGAGGTGTTTGCAATCAAGGTTGTCCTTTCCATTAGTTCCTTTCCGGTATGGGGATCAATTAGATGAGGAAATTCTTCAAGAACCTCAGTCATCTCATTTCCGCGTTCACCACAACCAATATAGACTACTACTTTGGAATCTGACCATTTAGCTAGTTGATGCTGGGAAACAGTCTTTCCAGTTCCGAATCCACCGGGAATGGCTCCTGTTCCTCCTTTAGCTACGGGGAAGAAGGTGTCGAAGATGCGTTGTCCAGTGATGAGAGGCACGGTTGCTGGAAGCTTTCGTTGATAGGGACGGGGAATGCGGACGGGCCATTCATGATACATCTTGAATTGATATTCCTTTCCAGTAGCATCTTTTCCCTTGGCAATGATTTCATCAATGGTATAGCTTCCTGGCTCAGCAATTTCAGTTATCTTGATGGATGGGACGTTTGGTGGAATGAGGATATAGTGTATGATGGTATCAGTTTCAGGAACTTTTCCGATAACGTATCCGCCGCGGCTTTCATCGCCAATTTTTAACGAGGGAGTAAACTCATATTTTTTGTCGTGGTCAAGAGCGGCTACCACGATACCCCTTCGAATGAAGTCATCTTTGGTGGTCTCCTTGATGAGGCTTAGTGGTCTTTGGATTCCGTCATAAATGGTTCGTAATATTCCCGGGCCTAGTTGGGCAGACAGGGGGAGACCGGTAGAATAAGCAGGTTCACCGGGACGAACACCCGAGGTTTCTTCATATACTTGTGCGGTGACGGTGTGTTCGGTGCCTTCATCGTTAATTCGGATGATTTCACCGATGAGTTCTTCTTCACCAACACGGACGATTTCATATAATTGAGCTTCAGTTAATCCAACGATGTCAACTACTGGTCCGGCCACGCGGACGATTTTACCTTCTTGCTTGTGTGGGAGACTCATGATGCATTTCTCCAGATTCTTGCATGCAATATCACATTATTTTCCGAGCATTTTCCGAGCTACCAGTTACGAATTTTGGCTTATATATTTCACTGAATGTAGCTAAATCTGTAATTAGTGGAAGGACCGTAGCATTCTTATGAAACTCCAGATAAATGGTGACGTTGATGAGAAGAGAATGAAGGGTGTGGAATATCTTGGGGTGTTAGGTAGGCAGCATTATGAATTAAAGCCCTTGTTTCTGGCGGGCGTTTTCAGAAGGCTTTACTTTGGAGGTCATGAGCCTTCTCTGTGGTCAAATAGGAATCACGTTTTTTCATTTTTCATTAAAGGGAAAATTATTGATTTCGTATAATTCTTTCTCGATGTTAATTACATCTTCTGGTATTAGAGTGGGTTTGCCGATGAGTCGTGCCAATATGTAAACTTTAGCTGTTCTCTCCACGCATTGAAGAACTTCAAAAGCATCTTCAAGCGTTATCCCACAACTGATGATGCCATGATTAGCAAGGAGGACAGCTTTTTTGTTTTCTAGTGCATTAATGACGTTCTTAGCAAGTTTATCCGAACCAGCTTGCGCAAAGGCAGCGACTTTCACTTCACCGCCAATCAAGTAAACTGTTTCTTCTAGAATAGGTGGTATGGGCTTGTGGACGACGGCAAATGCCGTTGCGTGGATGGAATGAGTATGAATGATGGCTCTGACCTCAGGTCTTTTTTCATAAATGGCAAAGTGAGTTGGTGATTCAACGGATGGATTTCGTTCTCCTTCTAGGATCTCAAGATCTGAATCGACAATGAGAATGTCCTCTGGATTGAGCTTTCTTTTCACGAGGCCACTAGGTGTAATGAGGAAAATTTTAGGATCATCAGGCGCACGAAGGCTGATGTTTCCTGATCGTCCAACGGTCAATCCTAGTTCATCTAGCTTGCGAAACATCTCCACGATTTCCATTCGCTGTTTGAAGTAACGCATCGTGTTCTCTTCCCTTTTTTTATTTTTTGCTGCTTTTGTTTTTAGTAATAATTTTTGAGTTGGTCGGTCTTTAAAGTTTGGGAAATGGAAGAAAATATTGGTTGATGGTGTGGTGATAAATTAGCTTGTTGTTTTTTCTCTTGATATGTAGAATATTTCCTTGTATTGCCAAACAACAACGGTAGTTAGGAGATACATCCATATTCCTGGAATGAGAAGGATGCTAAGGAATGTTTCAGTATGATGATCTGGTAAGACGAAGGCTATCGCAACGGAAATGAAAAATAGTAGAAGATAACCAGATGCCAAGAGGATCCAATATTTGTCTTTTCGATTGAAATTTTGGTGAATTCGATGCGACCACCAGACAAATCCTAGCCACCACAATGGTTCCGGAAGGCTGTCAAAGATCGCAAACATCCGTTGAATGAATGGATCAAGCTCAAAAAAATCGATGTTAAAAATGGACAATCTCGTGGGGATTATTGGCCAAAAGAGTGCTACATCGCTCACGTAAAAGAGATCAGCTATTGAATGAAAGGACATTCCGAGAACAATGCCCAATAACAGAGTAGGAACGTTGATTTTCAACATTTTTCCATTCCTTGAAGTGAAGGTAACTTGTAATTGATGTCTCTTTTTCTTTTTAAGAAAGATACCTAGCAGAAAAATGACTGAGATGGTGATGAAACTGTGCGTGATTGTTCGGTGTGCGGAAGCGGCTAGTTCCCAATCAATCTTGCCCGTGACGAACGTGTAAAGAGCGATGGGCATTGAAAGTAATAGTAGGTCTAGGTCAGGGGCAACTGATCCAATGATCGATCCAAAGATCAGATCTGGTGCGTGATCTTTGTTCTTTTTACTTTGAGTTTTTCCCAGGACATAACCTATCATTCCATGAACAGCTGTTGGTGGCATTGACCTTACAACTCCCATTGATTACTGGATTGGTAGAAATCTTTCCATGTTTCGTAATGTTCGTTTAGTTTTTCTGTTACTTCTAGATTAGATAAGACAGTTTTTGTTGGTACCATTTGATTTAGAGCATCATTTAGTGTTTCAAAATATAGGAGGGTCGTAATTGTTAAAGCAGCGCCTCTTAGCGTACTACCATCGTGTTCTCGTGTCCTCATAGTCGGCTTTCCCATTGTATCTGCAAGTAGCCGTGTAAATTATTTAGATTTGATTAAACATCCGGTTAGACCGACATGAGGAGGATTTACGTTAACAATTCGCCTTACTTGTTCGAGGTTGGCTCTTAAGGAAAACGTGATAGTCTTGAGAATGGCACCAACTAGATGATGGATTACGGATGGTTGTTCGAGAGGAATGAGTGGAGAAAGAAAAGTAAAGACGGGCTCGATGGGCATGTCGATGAGATGTTTGGCATTCATGATGGTATTTACTGGCTTGAATGATGCGTGATTTGACTCAACTGGAATCT
>JAJRXH010000021.1 GCA_024276395.1 archaeon | reverse complement strand
GTCATGTCTCCTCACGTGGACCATCAGTGGTGAAAAATCGGACGTGATTCTCAAATAACGGAGTTTGAAAAACAGGGCAGTTACTTTATTACTACCTTCTGATTAATAAATGAGTGAAGCAACAAAATGATATGATGGACATATATCTTCTCTTGATCACTTGAAAGGAAACGTAAACTTGAAAGGAAACGATAATTGAGAGGAAATGATAACCTTCGACTTCTATCTGCATTAACAGTCTTTCCATTGACCATTGACAGAGTTCACCATATGAATCGAATCGCTTGCTTACTCAAATAAAAGATTGATAGGAAAGTTTGAAACAGAGATTTGGTTCTTGCATTGTTAGTAATACTTCTGCCAAGAATCATAGTATTTTTTGCCAGTACAAATATCCGATGATCGATCCTCTGCTCGATAATGTGGCTTAACTCCTCTTCTAATGCTTCTTCAAGTTTTTTTGAAGTAGCCACAGATGGTATCACAATCATTAGCTCTATTCGATTCTGAATATTCTGAACAGTACTGAATAATTATTGAGTCAGTGATTAACCGATCTTTCAGAGGCGCTTGATGTTTTTTCTCAATAATGCTTGACCATTTGCTTTTTCAATTAATTTCATCGTTTTCGATACTTTTTCATCTGGAAAATAATGGCTACTCGAGGCTAACGGATCAATGCAAACCACCTGACCTTTATACGGTAAAAAAATATCCATCAATCGTTCCGACTTAAAAAACTGAAATTGAGAAAGACTTGCAAATGATTAATCGCTTGATATGAATTCGATTCTCAAGAATTTTCATCTAGTAATGCTTATAAAATTAAGATCAAGTGTGTTTTTTGAGTATAAGGAAGTATTATCCCTAACCTCATATTGAAGGGACTTAACCTTCTAAGAAAGCGGCAAAGAGTTGATCTAGAAATGTCACGCCTCTTAACGGTAGATAGAGAACAATCCGATCAAGTCGTGAAAGATGCAAGAAGAATCAAGTTTAGCGAAAAGCAAGAGAAGGTTTTCGAACTAGTAGCAAAAGGACTCATCGCAGCCTTTCCAGACATAGAACCCATCATCATTAGAGGATTGTTACGACTGTCTGTAAGGGATTGGCAATTACAAAACCAAGCAACGATGCCAGAAGTCGATAAATGGCCACTAGAAAAACGATTACAAGTAACAAAAGGCATTCTCGACATCTTTAGCAATCGATTCTATCGAATACTCCGTCTCAAGACAGAAGAGGCCGATGAACTCATAAAAAATACAGTAGAACGAGTATTCTCAAGTTACGTGGAATTTGCAAGGAACGGATACAAAGATCCCATCTAACTGAACACGATGAACTGATCCATCAATCATTATAATAGTCAAAGAAAATTTCAAAAAAATTAACTAAAAAAGATTAGATCAGTCACTCCCCGTGGTACCTATATTTTCGAAGAACATCTGCTACTATTTTCTCCAGAACATTCTCTGCTTCTCGTGAATGGACTTTTAAGATTCGAGAAAATCGTTGTTGGAATATATCTGCAATTTCTTGCATGATACAAAAACGTTGTTCTGGAGACCACTCATCGACATCAGTCACGCGCGTATTATTTCTTTTTTGCCAATCTCTCACGGATAACCGCAGGAGTCCTCTAATCACGATAGGTTGAAACTCTGGAAAGGATGACAACAATATTTCTGAGGCCATTTCAAAAATTCTTTCTTGTCTTTCATTAAAGGTGACACGCTCAGCATCCTTCACAATCTGTTTCGACTTGCTTTCATCAAAAGCGGGTAAACTCATTAACAAAATCCCTCCTCATCAATCCATTAGCCAGTAGTAATGAAGGTATCCCGCGTGTAACTTCGTTACACGATTACTTAATATTTTCTGGTGATGCGCCACGAATTTTTTTATCAGTAGATATGAGAGAAAGAAGCAACTTTAGTTAGTTACAAGCGGAACACAATTGTGGAACACCACAAAGAGAAAAATAGGCTAACGAATCAGTCTAATTAATGAAATGAAGAAAAGAAGAAAAACACTTTCTATTTATTGGGCCAAAACTGATTGTACCGATACTTGGCCAGCATGGAAAGCCTTAAAATTTGCTTCTTTATATTTTGGCCATTTTGTGGCAATGTGTTCCTTAATTGCCTCTGTTTCCAGCGGTAAAATATTCAAGGCACAAATTGCACCAAGAATGACCATATTCTCTGGTATTTTTATCCCAAGTTGCTGAATAATTGAGGCCGAATCAACTGAATGAACATGGGACGTAACTTTTCGTAACTTGGCCAAGACTTCTTCAGCATCCACGTGAGTTAACTTGTAGTTTTTGCGTAATGCTGAAGGTGGGGGCAAGTATGTCATGCTATGAACAATGTAACCAGAATCTTTCACGTAAATTGCAGTTCTCAACGTTTCCATGATATCAAGACCAATCAGTAAATCTGCTGACCTTTCTCTCACGAGAGGAGCTAAGACGGTCTCACCCTCTTCACCAATTCTCAAGTGGAAAGTAACTGAACCTCCACGTTGCGCCATTCCATGGACTTCTGAACTCCACACGTCAAATCCTTGCTCCAGTGCTGCTTCACCGAGAAGAGTTCCTAGGGAAATGACACCCTGTCCACCAACTCCAGCAATGAATACTTCATAAACCATTTCATTTAACCTCCATCTTTTTTTATGATCACCTGATAACCTAAATCATGGTGATTAACTACTGGACTTTACAATAGCATTGACTGGACAAACACGTGCACAAGCACTACATCCAGTACAGGCAATGGGATCAATTAACGTCTTTGGACGACGTTGTTCTTTCTCAGCCAATGGAAAATCTGTAACATCCCACAAGATGGCGGGACAATTGAATTCTTCGACACAACGCCCACAAGCGATGCATTTATCTGAAATGACTTCGTAAGGTGTTGATTTTCCAGGTTTACCTCGTCCCCATTGTGACAATTCACAGGGTGCTCTAGATACAACAACAGCTGGCCCATCTACCGTCGTTGCTCCTTCCAAGGCTTTTCTCAAGGCATCAATATCATAAGCATCCACGACTTTCACGTACTTGACGCCCATGGCCCTGGCAACATCTTCAATCTTTATGGGGTGATAACCCTCAGGACGATCTGGTGCAGGTGCATATCCAGGATTTTCTTGTTGTCCAGTCATCGCCGTGGTCAAGTTATCAAGAACCACGACGGTGATGGGTGTATTATGATAAACAGCATTTGCCAATCCAGAAAGTCCAGTATGGAAGAAAGTAGAATCACCAATGAAAGCGATGGCTCGTCCCTCCTCACGGGCACGAGCAAAGCCATGAGCCATACTAATCGAAGCCCCCATTGCAACAATTGTATCTCCTTCTTCAAACGGAGGATTTATGCCTAATGAATAGCACCCAATATCTGATGCATAGATGGGATTCACGCGACGGAAAGCTCGCTTTGCTGCAAAATAAGTGGCTCGATGAGGACAGCCTGAACAAAAAACTGGTGGCCTTATTGGTAATTCCTTGGCTAATGGTCTTTGTTCTTCTTGGACAGAAGATAATAATGATGCATAAGTCTTAGTTCCCTTGAAAACCCGTTCAAGTGATGCCATTACCATTAAAGGTGATAGCTCACCATTTAGTGTTGACAAACCCTCTTCCTTGCCAAGTATTTTCAAGCTAATACCTGGAAGTTCTTTTTGTATAAAAGCACGGATCTCTGTTTCTAGAATGGGATCTAATTCTTCTATTATTAACACTTGTTCTAAAGGTTCGATGAAGGTCAATAATTTTTCACGTGGCAATGGATAGGTCATTCCAAGCTTGAAAAGAGGAACATTTTTCAAATCTAGGTTTCTTAAAGCCTCTTTCACGTAATTATAAGGCATACCAGATGTGATGATACCAACTCGTCCCTCCCCTTCATTCTCCACGATGTTATAGGGAAAGTCATTAGCCCACATTTCAACCTTTGAAAAATCTTCGAGCATCCGTTGATGATTTTTCGGGCAACCGCGGGAACGTTTGCATAGCGGAATGGATCACGTTGAAACGATGGTTTCCGGATAGGATTTCTAGTCTCACCAAGTTCAATGACTCCACGACTATGTGCTAATCTCGTCGTGATGCGAATGGCAAAAGGCAGCTTGAATCTTTCTGACCATTCAAAAGCTTCCCGCGCCATGGCCTGCGCTTCACGCGGATGATGCGGTTCAACCATGGGAATGCGTCCCATTCGTGCATACCAACGATTATCCTGCTCGTTTTGTGATGAGTGCATGCCTGGGTCATCAGCCGTGAGAATCACCAAACCAGCATTTGTCCCCATATAACTAAGCATCATCAAAGCATCCGCTGCTACATTCCAGCCAACATGTTTTGATGCATAAAAGC
The DNA here is from genome assembly GCA_024276395.1 of archaeon. Classification (GTDB taxonomy): domain Archaea; phylum Asgardarchaeota; class Heimdallarchaeia; order Hodarchaeales; family S146-22; genus JAJRXH01. The sequence goes on along the minus strand of JAJRXH010000021.1, from coordinate 3,223 downwards.
TCCTTACGCCAGCTAAAGAACCTGCCAAAACACTCTCTAGAGCCACTACTTCATTAGAACTCCATTCAACTTGAATCGGATGACCCAATCGTCGAAAATACATTAGATATTCAATTACTTCTGTAGAAGGAGTTCCTGGATAAGCTGCAGCATATCCTAAACCTCCTTCGATCAAACCGCGTGCTATGGCTGCATTTCCTAACATCAAAGACTTCTTTCCGCCTGTAAGAATTCCCTTTTCAGTCACATCATTCACCTCCCATATTAATGGCAACTCTTATTTCTAAGCAAACAGTATCGGATCTCTCTTTTATTGAGTGAGATAATTCTCAGTCTTGAAAAAATTCTGAAATAACTTGAAATATCTAGTAACAAGCAGCCTGAAAGACCCTACATCACTACTGTCAAGTGAAAGCACGAGGAAAGGACCGAAGGTACATTCATCTTGATGTTACTTGCTCGTGAGGGACCTATTAATCCACAATTCACGATACTTGTGGGACAATGCGGAAGTGGATATCTTCACAATCCTTTTAATAAGCGAAAATGGGTTTTAGCATGGATATTCATTTCCAGTAAAAAGAGGCTGAAGCAAAAAGCGTTCTGAAGGCAATTCAAAAGTAAAAAACCTCGAGCTGATGACGTGGGAAGGTCTCAAGTATCAAAGTGAGTCATGCTCCACAAAGCATCTTGTCAATAGAGGCTGTTCACGTCATCCGTACTACATGTGCTTGCTCGACGATGGGCAATGCACGCCTTCATCCTCCCTCAAAAATAAGAGAATTCAAGTCTTAACCACGAATATTTGAAAGCTGAACAAGGAAAAACGGATAAGGAAGTGCGTCAACATGGGTCATCGAAAAAGAAGTGCACCCCATCGCGGTAGTTTAGGATATTGGCCAAGAAAACGAGCAAAACGAATCACGGCACGCTGGAGAAGCTGGCCTAACCATGAAGGCCCCCCAGCTGTTCTTGGATTTGCTGGATATAAGGTTGGGATGACACACATCGCAATGATTGAGGATAATCCAGGATCACTTAATTACAAGCAAGAGGTTTTTGTCCCCGTTACCGTGCTTGAAGTACCCCCCATCAAGGCATTTGCCGTGCGAATTTATAGTTATGATGAAACTTACGAAACTCATCACTGCATCGGACAAATCTGGGCAGAATCCTTTGCACCACAATTATCACGAAGAATAAAGGTTCCTAAAGAACCGAAACCTGTCGAAGAGATCGCAAGCAAGTTGTTCGAAGAATTTAGCGAAGAAATTCGGGAAGTCCGACTTCTAGCTCACACGCAACCATACCTAGCGGGTTTCCCCCAAAAGACCCCTCACGTCTTAGAAATCAAAGTGGGAGGGTCAAATATCAAGGAAGTCTATGATCATGTCATCAATCTTCTTCCAAAAAGCGAAGATGCCGAAAAAACAGAAACTGAGGAAGAAGAAGGAGAACAAATCTTACAAAGAAAGCCAGGAGAGATCTCCTTCACGGATGCGTTCGAGATAGGGAAATTTGTCGATGTCACTGCAGTAAGTAAGGGAAAAGGATTTCAAGGGGTAATCAAAAGACATGGAGTCAAAGTTCTCACGAGAAAGAAACGAAAAGGCCGTCGAGTCGTCGGAAGTATCGGGCCATGGCATCCAGCTAGAGTCATGTGGACGGTTCCACGTGCCGGACAACTAGGTTTTCATGCTCGCACTGAATACAACAAGCGAATTCTAAAGTATGGACGAGACGGGAATGAAATCAATCCCCCATCAGGATTCAAGCATTATGGCTTAGTTCGTTCAGAGTACGTGCTGCTCAAAGGCTCGGTTCCAGGGCCTGCCAAGAGACTAATAAGATTAAGGCTGCCCATCAGACCACCTTCCAACATCAACATCTTCAAGGAACCCGACATCAGATACGTGAGTACTACTCCCAAAAACTAAAGAAAGACGTGGAGAGAAAGTTTCACCAAAAGGAGCGTGTAATGATCATGTTGGATTTAACAACATCAACAGTTCCTAAAGAGAAATTTCAATCTGTACCTATATTCAACTTGCAAGGAGAGGAAACTGGAAAAACACTAGATGTTTCTTCCCTTTTCATCTTTCCTTTCCGTCCTGACTTAATTAAAAGAGCAGTCCTTTCAACTCAGAGCACTAGAAGAGTTCCTTACGGCGTTGATCCACTTGCTGGCAAGCGAACAACCGCTGAAAGTTGGGGAACAGGCAGAGGAGTTTCTCGGGTTCCCAGAATAAAAGGAAGTCGTCACCATGCTGGCGGACGCGGTGCCTTCATTCCCACGGCAGTCGGTGGGAGACGAACTCACCCTCCTGAATCAAGAAGAAGATTCGATGAGAAAATCAACCGTAAAGAAAGACTTAATGCACTACGATCTGCCATAGCAGCAACTGCAAACCCTCTGTTAGTCGAAGCAAGAGGACACATCATCAGTGATGAAGACTTAAAAGTGCCATACTTTCCACTCATAGCAGTTGATGATCTAGAAAGTATCACGAAGACCCGAGATATGTATGACGTATTCCTATATCTGGGCCTCATCTATGATGTTCTTCGAGCACGAGAAAGAAGGAAAAAAATAAGAGCTGGAAAAGGAAAAGCTCGCGGAAGAAGAAAGCAAAACGCTAAAACCGTTCTCATTGTCGCCCAAAATGATAAAAACATCCGGAAGGCTGCCCGAAACTTCCCAGGTGTCGATGTAAGCACGGCTCGTAATCTTAATACCGAGTTACTAGCACCTGGTACACATCCTGGAAGATTAACTTTATGGTCCGTGGGAGCAATCGAAGAACTACTAGAAAAATTCAAGTAAATGTGAAAAAAATCCCTTTATCTTATACATCAATGACAACAAACAAGCATCCAACCTCATAAATAAAAACCAAGAATACTTGTCAGAACAATGGAGGCTTATTAATGACAGTCAAAGATCCTCAAGAAATTATTAAATACTTGTTAGTTACTGAAGATGCCTTCAATAAAATGCAAAATGAAAACACGCTAGTCTGCGTTGTTGAACGTAAAGCAAACAAGAAGCAAATCAAGAAGGCAGTCGAAAAACTATTTGGTGTAGAGGTAGCTAAAGTAAACACAATGATTTCCCATTTAGGAATCAAGAAAGCTTTCGTTCGGCTTACCATGGATTACGACGCCTTGGATGTAGCTACCAAGCTAGGAGTGTTCTAGTGGGCTTTCATACTACTCCAATTCG
>JAJRXH010000321.1 GCA_024276395.1 archaeon | reverse complement strand
CACTTTTATCTCAAGTCCGTTCTGGGACGGAATTGAAAATATTATGGGCGAAAGTAAAGATAGATAGCCAATACAATGATGCTGTTAATTTCCATCTCCGTCCAGAGTCTCAGATATTCATTCTTGCACACCACGAGATGGAACCATCTCATGGTAGTACTACTGCCTTCAGAAGTACCCGTGATACGGGCTCTACTGGCTCTGTAACTGCCATGCCCTTTCTTAATGGATTGGAAAAAGGACAAACGGTTGAATGTCGAGTTATGATCACATCACTCAAGTTTCAAAGGCCATATTATCTTGCTTGTCCTCATTCTGATTGTCAGAAAAAACTCCAAGAATCTGAGAATAAAGAGACAATGGAAGGTAATCGTTCATTCTCGTGCCCCGTACATGGAATGATAACCAACCCGAAATTGAAAATAGTTCTCAATGGCAGCATTGATGATGGTACGGCAACCATCCCTTTTGTAAGTTTTGGAAAAAATTCTGAGAAATTACTGAACGATGAATTGGTGATGGAGCTCAAGGAAATCATTATGACGGGATTAATGGCACGGCCTAATGCAAGCATCAGTGACTTGGAAGATTGGTTTCAAAAAGTGAAGTCTTGGCTATTAGGCCGGGAATTCATGATAATTGGGTATGCGGTCGAGAGAAAATCTTCCTTGAAAACAGAAATGGAATCGAATTCAGTGGATATGAGGCAAATGTCGATGGCATTGACTCAGCAAGTTATTCTTACACGAGTCAGCTTACCAAATCTCGGTGAAATTTTTGAATTAATAACGTCGCAACTTATTTAAATTGCAAGAAGAGGTGTTTTAACAGAAGAATTACACGGAGATTCTTGAATCGAAATTGTATTAGCCAGTATTTTATCGGAACATTCTCGGAATAAGGGGAAATCATTTTACTTTCCCTCACTCTTCCTTGACAAGTAGGTGTCCAGAAGATGAAATTCTCACTTGCTAGGTAAAAGATGTTTCGTGACGGACCTTCTAGGTTAGAAATGAATGTGGATTTCCATTTCGAGAAGATGTGGAAGCAATGGACAATAGTGATAAATTACAAATCTTTGGAAAAGATGTGGACATTTCGGTAACCTTTGTTGGATTGTCGAATGCCGGGAAAACCACGCTAGTAAAGCGTCTCAAGGGAGAGGCGCCCATTAGTACGGAATATCTTCCCACGATGGGATTGAACATCGAGATGATAGAAACTCCTGACGGTTTGGACGTGATGGCTGTTGACTTAGGGGGCCAAAGTCAGTTTATGGCTGGATTATGGGAGCCTTTCGTGAGAAAGTCTCGAGGTATCGTGTTCGTGTTTGATTCCGCTGATAAATCAAAGGTTGAAGAAGCTGGAGAGTGGCTAGAAAAAGTCATCAAATGGAGTTCAGAAGAGAGCGCCTTTCTTTTTTTGGCTAACAAGCAAGATCTAGAGCAGGCAATGTCTTTAGAGGAGATCATCGACGCTTTAAACTTGAAAAACGTGATGATGGAAAGACCTCGAACTTTTTCCATCCGTCCGGTATCAGCACTCTTGAATCAAGGGGTTAAAGAAGCTTGGGACTGGCTTCTCGAAAGAATCCGAGCGTCTCAGTCCTCGATGACTAAAGAATCTTCTTAAAAAATATGATAGGAGCACGAAAAGATGAGTTTTATCTCGAAGATAAAGAAACTCTGGGCAAAACAAAAGTTGACTGTAAAAATTGCTTGGTTAGGACTAGATCATGCTGGGAAAACGACGATTGTTAAGCGAATTACTGCTGGAGTATATGATGAGTTTACCACTCGTACCTTGGGGATGAATGTGGATGAATTTTCGAGCGGTGAGGTGCGTTTCATCTCTTGGGATTTAGGTGGGCAGGAGACCTTTCGTGAGAGTTTGTGGAGAGACTATATGGCTGGATCGATGGGTGTGGTCTACGTGGTTGATTCCGCAGATCGTGCTCGCTTTAAAGAGGCTCGAGATGAATTATGGAAGTATGTAATTGAGAATACAGATGTAAAAGATATTCCCATCCTCGTATTGGCTAATAAGCAAGATCTTCCAGATGCAGCTTCCGCGGGAGAAGTGGCTCGTGCCTTGGACTTGCACAAGGTCACTAATCACAGTTATGCGATTGTACCTACCTCTGCAAAAACGGGCTTCAACATTGAAGAAGCACTGGAGTGGTTGCGTCAAAGAATAACTGAAAAAATTGACCAACTCAAGTAATGAAGTTGTTTTTCCTAATTTTATATTTCCTTCAACGTTTCGTTCGTCGTATCATTCACGTAAATGTGAAATGAGAAATGATGATGCCGTTTCCTTTATTTGATTTTTTGATGGATGCTCCAATTTTTAATTGGGGCTGGATGATTACAAGATTTTTATGGTGTTCTAGCTCTCTTACCTCCTCTCACGCTAATAATTGAATCATTTATTTTAACTTGT
>JAJRXH010000320.1 GCA_024276395.1 archaeon | reverse complement strand
TCCCAACCTGTTAAAGGTTTCGATCGAATTCGCCATCTCGTGTCCCCGCTGCGGGAACGAAAACGACAAAATTATAACTACCGATAAAAAAGACCGTTTTGGAAAAAGTCGACCCATATATCGCTGCCAAGAATGTCACTCCGAATTCACCGCCCGCGGATCACTCGAAGTTCGCACGAAACGTCCAACACGCTCTCCTTGAACGCCTGGCCATGGCACGATTCAGGACAACGTCCCTCAACAGGCGGTCGCTCGCCTCCTGGGCCTCTCACTAACACTAGGATGTAACGCGATTACAGGTAAGAGTGGTATTCCGTGTAATCCTCGAGCATCACCTCCTAAACGTGATGAAACCATCGTCAGGTACACACACGCCTCACATAGCGGTAGTAATACCACATCTGGTGGATCGACCCCTCATTCTCAAAGTCCGTTATTTCTCGAAATGACGCGACAAAAAACGTATTGAGGAGCATTATTGTCGCCGTGTTCGGAATCCGTCCCGACAAAAAACAGCAAGGCAGCCTCCTCGTTTCACGATCCCTCGTCATGTCTCCTCACGTGGACCATCATTGATGAAAAATCGGACGTGATTCCCAAATAACGGAGTTTGAAAAACAGGGCGTGGTGAAAGTTGTCACTGAAAGTTTTGGTGAAACTTTCAGTGAGGTCAAAGAACGGATTGATGAAGTCAGTAGCATCGCAGAGGAAAATGCAGCATCCACTGAAGAAATCTCAGCATCCATCCAAGAGTTAGCTGCAAACATGGAACGACTTGCAGATGCCGCCCAAACTCTAGCCGTCCGTGCTGAGGAAACACAACAAACCATCGAAGGTTATCGAGTCTGAACTGAATGAAAAACCCTTCCCTCAGCCCATCCTCAATCCACTTCTCTCTTTTTTAGAAAGAAGTTTTCTTTTCTAAAAGCACGTGACAAATCAGCAAACAGATCTTCAACTAATCAATCAATCACGTTTTTTCCAGATTATTTCTTGTAAATTAAGTTTCTTATCTTTCACGTGCCGTGATGTTGCAGTCATGAAGCCATTTTTGAGATGAAATGGTAGTGGAATTGGATGAGTTGTTTCCTCAGCCCCAAGATGGGAATCATCATCTACGATAACCCAGCCATCCAACTCGTCAACTAGTTTTTTCGCTTCACGTGGCAAGCTTTTCCCAATACCTCTTTTTTCCATTTTCGAATGACGGTCAGGCCATGACGAAAAAGCAACTTTCGTCTTTTTTTTCTTTTAATTGCAGGAATGAAGCCAATCATCTCTTGTTTCTCGCAATGTTTTTTCCTTGTAATGATGAAAAGCCTGTAGTTATTTTTTCGGATAGTTTCACTGGTTTCCATGATTCCGCCGTGTCGGAATATCGCTTAATGATGAGTGGATACTTCTTTATTCCAAATACGAGCAAAATTTTCAAAATCCTCTAGGGCGATGTTGTTCCATTTAATCATCTCACGGGTAAATGTCTCTAGATCTCCATCTTGTTTGTTCTCACATGTCGTGGTTAATTAAGAGGGAAACATGAAGAAATCGGATCTTCATGACATCAGAGGTTGCTGCTGATGCTTTAACAAGTATGGGGAGACCTCGATCTTGTTGCAAGGATCGTTGATCATCGAGTACAACGGATTTTTTGATGGGAATCAGATTACCACTTGATCGACGAAGCCACAAATCAACGTGAAGAGCACGAGGAAGAGTAACTCGGAAATTTGGTGCTCTTTCTCTGACGGTTCCTCCTAATCGTACTGCTAACTAATCGATGCATTTCTCAAGTTCTTCCCGCGAGTGAAACCCCACGTTTGTTTTCATCATTCCGAAGGTTTCATGCTTGATTTTTACTGGTGTTCCTGCACTTTCGCATTGAATTTGAAGCAATTTAGCGTCACGAACTAATGGTGCCAGTTTTCCAAAACCCAAAAGCTCTTCTTACTAGATAACATGAAATTTTGTCAAAGATCTGAGGAGTAATCCGTAGTTTTAGCCCTCTGAGGATTTCCATTCAGCGTGACATCATTAAAGATCTCTGTTCTGTCGAGTCTTTCAAGAGATATCCTAGAGGATTAAGTTTCTCTGCCTCTTTTTTTCGAAATATATTTTTTAAGCTTGGAAAAACCTTTTTCACCCTTTGCTACATTCTCATTGACTATAGGATACTCCACGAGACGATCATGAATGATCTGGAATGCTCTCTCTTCATTAGCTGTTAATGGATGCTCAATTACCTCATGAGTCAATGTTCCATCGTTTTTCTTGACAATTTGGACATTGGCATGCCGTTGGATTATTGGACATGTCTGCATGATTTTTTCTTGGTCAGCCATGTTACTTCACGATCTTCTCTTGCTTAGAGACAATAATAAACTACAGTTTAAAAATTTTCATTACCTCGTGAATCATCAACCCTGGTTACCAATTGAAGAGGGTAATGCCAAAGATATGAAAAATTTGTATAAAAAAAGTATCAAAAACGAGATGTGGTCTCGAGATTTTTCTTCAATGGCCAAGTCAAGTACAACGTACAAGATCTAGCGTTTAATGATCACGTGCTCTTAACTGCCGTGAAGTCACTTCATCTTATTTAAGTGGTCGATTCAGCACATCCATGGTAAAAGATAACACTAAATTTAAGGTAACGCGGGGGTGTTTTTGGATAAAGGGTTTGTGGAACACTTTTTTAGCGCAATCTTTATGAACGTGGAAGAAGAAATAGCAACATGAAAATAGATGAAATTTATGCGTCCACCGTCAGCAATCCAGCGACAGGTAAAACCTCAATTGGCTTCACTTGTAGTTTTTTCTCTGCTCGTGGCATTCTTTTTTTCCATGCTATTGGTAATGCATTCCTCGGAGGCACATGTCCTTGATGGAACCAGTGATGAATTTCAGCTAAGACTTACTCTTAATGCCACTGCCGTGAACCCTACTGACCCTTCCATCAAGGCCATCCAAGTCACTGCACAGTTACTAGACGACGAGGACCAGCCTGTTGATGAAGATGACGTTCCAGTGACTTTTAGGACTAATGCAAGCACGTTTATCGAGAATGGACAAGATGTGATCACCGTTAACACGATGAAAGGGGTTGCCACTGTTCATTTAAGACCCTATCAAGGTGAAGGTACGGTCAGTGTTACTGCCTCTTTAGAGAGTAATGGGGGATTCACCAGTTCACGACAGATCATTTTTTCGATGACCGTGGATACACGGGCTGGTGATTCAAATCAATCTGGATCAAATCCTCAAGACGACAACAATGATGCATTTCAACTACCAGACGTGAATCTGAACAGACTTGTTGGTATTCTAGAAGGAGTGGGAACTTTTTCATCTCTTGCATATCCAATGCTCCTATTTTCAATTGGATTATTGATGGCTCTCGGCTTCGCCATGGCCGTGAAACGGACCATTTCTTGGGGAACGAAAAAAGCATTATCTGCAGAAATTGGCTTTTTTACCAAGTTACAAATGGCCTTTATTGGTCTGATTGGTGCAGTGGTGACGCGCAGCTGGCTCCGACGGGTGGATGAACACGATGTTACATTTCATCCCTTACGTCGAAAGATACTGAACATGCTCGAAAGAAAACGGATCGTTCACCTACGAGAACTGCAAAGAGAATTGAATTGTAGCATGTCCACTCTCATTTGGCATTTACAAGTACTTGAAGACTTTAATTACGTGAAAAGCGTGAAACACGGTCAATACATTGCTTATTATCTTAGTGATCTCAAGCCGTCAAAGGAAACCTTGAAGGTATATTTCGGAATGTTGAACGATAAATCTCGAAAGATCATCGAGGTTTTGCTTTCTGAACAACGAATGATCAGTTCTCGGGAAATTGAACGGTTAACAAACATTGATAAGTCTAATCTTCGTTATCATCTCAAAAAGCTCGCCAATTTAGGGATCATCGTCCAAAGAAAAGAATTCCGTCCGCCACGTTATGCTCTTCATCCCAAGTACTTGAATTTCATCAGATTACAACTGAATGAGCACGATAATTACTATCTTCAACCTGAAGCCATTGATTTCGACTCTGATATGGACACGCTCAAGACATCTAATTGGAATGAATCCTAATACAAGACACGAAAATGTCTTCCAAGGAATTTTTTTGGCTAGCTCTTATTTTCTTTATCAGGTTTCTTGAAGATGAGGAGCGATTCTAAAAGGAGATTATTGAGCAGCACGTGATCATGAATGCTGCTCTTCCTTCTTGGAATCGACCAGGTTGCGTTTGGGAGATCTTGTTTTCATCACCCAATACTCATCTTCTCTGCTCGCATGATCAGAAATGGCAATGGAATATAGAAAGGATTGATCACGAGCGGTGATGTTACCAGTTATTGGGATTTTTTCACCACAATTTGGACATGAATGATCACGTGTTAAGAAATTTTTAGTCACTGTAATTTTATTTCTCTGAATCACGATAGCATCACACCGAGGACACCTAGTATCGTCGTAAATGGTACGTTGTTCAATGTTTCCCACGTAAACGTAATTTAGGTATTCTCTAGCCAATGCAGCTTGACGCAAGATAATCTCATCTGAAGGAACGGCTGTAACTCCAAACAATTCAGCTCGAAAGAAGGGATAATACTTGAGAACGTGGAGCGGAATGGAAGCATCGAGCTCTCGACTCACTCGTCTTGCAATGTCAGTAATGCATCTTGGAGAGTCAGTAATTTCTGGAATGACTAAGGTACTGATTTCGATGTGAAGATCTAGATCCCAGGCTTTTCTCAAGAACGCCCAGATTACCTCCATTTTTCCTCCCATGTAAGGATTGATCTTGGGAGCACATCCCTTGAGGTCAACGTGGACTGCATCTAGGCCTAATTCAACTAATTCCTCCAGAGCATCCAAGGAAAAATAACCATTCGTCACGTATCCAGTATAGAGACCTTCTTTTTTGGCTAAAGGGATGACATCTCTAGAATACTCGAAAAGAGACACTGAAGGCTCATTATAAGAAAATAGAATGCCAGTGGCTCCCTTGATCTTTGCTTGACGCATTAACGCTTTTTTCCCGACATAAAATATATCATCCTGATTCATAGGTGGGTCAGAACGAGTAATTTCATGATTTTGACACCAAATGCACGCTAAATTACAGAACCAAGAGCCAACGGCTAATGATAATGATCCTGGATAAAAATGATAAAAAGGAGTATTTTCTATTGGTTTGAGTTCAAGAATGCTCAAGTTTCCATAAGTGATCACGTACAGCTGATCGTCCTTGCGAACCCGATTACGACACATCCCTTGCTGATTAGATCGTAACGTACAAGCTCTTTGACACAATTGACATTTTATCCTGCCGTCTGATAAACGTATCCAGTAACCAGCTAATCTTACTGTTGGAAGTGAGAGATCTAATGGGGCCTTTGGCATTCATCGTCACCACGCTGATCCCATGATAATTAGGATCTGAAGACTCTTATTTAACGCTAGTTAATAGAAGGGACGAAATCAACGAGGACTATCACCAGGAAGCTTGGCATTATAGTCATATTCTGACTCAAAAATACCTAAAGACTTGTCAGTGAGCTTGACAGTCTTATACACGTCAGTGTGTCCCATGAGACAGCGAACGGCATCAATATTTTCTGGAATGGGGATGGATTCCATGTGCACATCATAGATCAAGTAGATGTTTCCTTTTTCATCTGAATTAATGGTTTCTTCCCAAATGAAAACTTCTGGCCTGTCATAACGGGGTCTTCCCAAGTCACGATAGTATTCAACCAGTTGTGCCGTGTCGTTAAACCCATCTTTCCCTCTTCTCACGATGATCCGTGGATACTTTTTCCACATGGAAATGAGCTCTTTTCTATCGATGGGATTTTTCACCTTGATCTTGATCATGTGCACGTGACTTAGCGTGAAAGAAGCTGCCACGGCTAACGAGTATATTTTATCATTTAGTTCTGGAAAAACCGTGATTACATCAGGTCCATGGTGGGAAATACCGAGCACTGGAACCACGCCATTGATGGGACCGCGATTCGTTCTCACGGGATCTGCAGCTCTTCGTGCCAAGGCCACGAATACATCTTCAATTTCATTGGTCACCATCAGTGGCGCTAGAATGCGGGCAATGCCAGTAGTATTACATGAGACAACTCGTATTTTTTCCAAATTCACGCAATCCGCATAATTTGCAAATGTCGAGAAACTTTTTTGTACCACGTGATCTTTTTCGCCTCCCTGGACAATGATCTTGCGATGGTATTTTTCGTATAATGGAAAGTTTTTTGGTGGGATGCCAGCCGGCGTGCAATCGATGATGATATCAGATTCTTTCACGAGATCCTCGAGTATCCCCACGACCTCAAATCCAGCTTTCTGCATCTCTTCTTTTAAATCAGGGATGCTCGCGTAGATTGGATATCCCTTTTTCTGAGCTATTTCCAAGCGTGCATCCTTGATAATGTCAGCAACACCAGTCACGTCCATATCAGGCTGTAATTGAACGGCATCTGCGACTCTTTTTCCAATTACACCATATCCAACAATTCCTACCCTTATCTTATCTGCCATATTCACTCACCATTTAGGACCGTTATGTGTCAAGGACTTGTTTGAAGATCAGAAAGGGTACTGACCTCATTTTCACTATCTGCTAAAAGCTGCCGAACTTTTTCGCGTCCTTTTTTCGTCAAGTAGAAGATGCGAGTTACATCTTGAGATGCTAATGGAATGCCGTGTTTAGACCCCGGAAATTGTAATACTTGTTGGAGAAATCCAACCTCGTGTTTAACGTAGCCCAACGCTTCTAGCCATCCCAATGATAATAGGGTTTTTTCTAACGTGAGTTCTGTAGCCTCCATTAATTGCTGATAAGTCATTCCTCGAACTAAATTTTCTATTCCTTCCCCATGAAAATATTTTTCTGGATTGCTAAGGGCAAGCAAAATCCTTTTTTGATCATTATTCAATTCAATCATGTTTACCTCACCAGCTCACTTTTTCATTCACGATAAACTCAACAATGAACTAATAAAAACTCCAAGTCAAGAATGTATCACTGACCCGTGGATGAATGTTAATCACGTATTTAATTAAATTCTCCCCTCATTAACCATTCATTTAACTCAATCCATTTCTCCATGGCTCTTCTACTTAGCTCAGAATCATTCATTACCTGCCCCACTTCATTTATTACTTTTAATTTTTCACTTAACTCATACATCTCAGCAAGTTCTTCTTCAGAAGGCAATTGACGTGATTGATGCGCGGCAAGGAACGTGGTAACTCGTTTTGAAATCTCATCAAGCTCCTCCTTCAGTTGTTCGATTTTTATGGCGAGGTAAGTATCTCCATGCAAGATACCTTGAATTATTTTTGCATCAATGAGACGCTGGAGTTCCGAATGGATGACAGACAGTCAACGGCAAGGCAAGTTCACTTGAAATCCACTCTAAACGTACTATTTTTTCAGCACCGTATCGCGTGATGAAAAACGACCCTAGTAGGCTTATCCCCCTTTTGGTCCTCGCTAACTATTCTTCTTCTGAGAAATATCTAATATCATCAATATCAAAGGTTTTCAAGAGATGTCGTTCACGTGGGAGTCATTCACTTGTCCCTGGAGTTTTTAAAGGAACGAGTGGGTTTTTAAAAAACTCTTTTAAATGACGGGGAGAACTGAATAACTCTCTCAAATTTTCTCCACGAAACTCCCAACTGCTTTCATCGGTACTACTGATGATATGCAAGGAATTAGTAACCTAAAAACTATGAGAAAAATTATTATTCGTCAGGCAAGGAAAAATTCAGCTAGATGTTAAGGAAAATAAGGCGACTGCCATTCCAAAATAGCTTGGGACATCATATGCGAGGACTTTTCTTGATGATGGTGGATGTACCTTGAACACGCCTTGCAACAAAAATAAAGTAGCTAGTCCACATGATTTTGCAGTCTTATCAAGAGATAACGCCTTCTTAACCAACAAATCATCATCTTCTCCAGATAACCACTGAAGTATGCATTCATCAAATGTTCTTGCTGTTTCATGGTATCCATAAGGCCCTTGGGGATCATGACAATGTGAAAGATCTCCACTGCCCACCAAGAGGATGTCTTGTTCCATTTCATCAAGAACACCCTCTAGAAATTCACCGAAACTTAGGAGGAGATGAGTCATTGAATCGAGATCCTCATACCTCTGAAGTGGGATCGAGATGACCACGACTTGAGGTCTAGGATTCAAGGACCATGCTGTATAATACAAGGGAACGAGCTCACCCCATTGTAAGAACCCATTTTCAGCAGCGACACCAGCAACAATCCGAGTAATTGGATAACCTTCCTTTTTTGCTTTTTTATGGATGGTAGAAGCTAGAGTTAGATCATTTTCGAAAATGAAATTCTCTGGATGCTCGTGAACATCAAAGGCAATTCTTCCAGCAAGCTGACGATTGTGATAAATGCCGAATTGATTGTCCGTGGCAATGCCGTGAGGAGTAATGACAACAACGGTGGTTGGGGATTCTTTAATCACTTCTTGCGAGACACGAGACATGGTCTGATGTAGTCGAGAAAAATCCTTGTTATATGGTCTTTCAACATCGGGAATGATTTGTACACCATGTGGAAGAAATAATATCTCTTTTAGCATCTCGCAACACCCTTTATTTGTCATCAAGTGAATCACATGAGCGTCTCTAAATGAGAATAGCATCATGTTTCTCTGTTAGTCATTACATTCGAAAGCCTTTAAATTAACAACAAAGTGACAAGTCGAACTGGACTTGATTGATATGATGTCAAACATGAGGATAGAGCTTGTTACATGACGTTAATCTGCCTGGTAGGCTTAGGGTTCGTGATCTTGGCATCATTGAAAAATTTTGGAGAGAATGCGACAGTTAATTTGGTTTAAGACAGAAATGTCATCGATATCAGCCAGTGAATGAATTTGTCCAAGCTCTTCGTCAAGTACTTTTTTTATTTCACCGAAGCTCTTTAGGAGGAGGGTAAAATTTATGGGAAGGACGATGGCATAGATGGCATACGTCTCTTTTTTCATTCGAGGATCCTTGAGAGTTGGGTCAATCAAGAAGGATGAACGGCAAATTGCCACGTGTCTCGTTTGACTACCGAATGGAATGATATAGGAGGTTAGACGGTAAGTATCACCTCTTCCCGGAATGGTTATCATTCCAATGGCTTCATTGATTAACTCATCTTGAGTAAAGCCTTCTCGTTTTCTTAATGGTTGGGAAATCAGATAAATTTCAGGTCCTAAATCCCCAAACTTGACTACGAGCCAGCCGATTAGTCCTTCTGCTAATAGCTTCCGTAGATGCTTACTATCGTGCAAGTGGAGAAAAGGATCTTCTTTACTGACCTTTATGGAGAGTAGGACTCCTACTGTCGCGAGAGTTATTCCCAAGTAGATTAATCCATCTGGAATGTATGAGATATTACTTGGAATCCATGAGAGTCCAAACAGGTAGATGATCAATCCAGAGATTGTTGTTACTTGCATGTACCGTAACTCTTGAAGTGTGACGGTTTCTTTAAGCTGAGATAGCAAGATTCTTCTTCGTTTTTGAGTAAGATAAACGGAGGCAAAAAATCCCACCTCTCCTAAAACGAGAAATAACGCTGCTGGAGGATGAAACCTTACATGAAACTTGCCTGAATTTGTCATCACGATTTGAAATAAGGTATCATCCCATTGAAGTAATTGAGTCAAAATGAGACCGATCACCAGTATCAAGATTGCCCCAGCGATCTTTGCTAATATTCGGACTCGAATGTTAAATATCGGACGATCATAAATGATCATCGTGATTAGTACTTGAGCTAGGAACAAGGCTATCGTTCCACTGGCAAAGAGAAGCACCTGGTGAAGTGTATCAAGAACGCCTAATAATAATAGCCACGAAACATTTGATAGACCCCAGAATGCGATCAAGATTGAATAAATGAATTGGATGACTGCTAGTTCACTCTCGAGATGATCTTGGAGAAAAATAGTGGACTTGAGAATCAATAGAAGTTGTGGAATTGACAAGAGTAATAAAAAAGTAAAAGTTATCAGCAGATGTAAAAGATCCACGGGTCTTTATCCCACCATGAGATAATTTTCAGTCAATGCTGTCCATGAACGAGCTCAATTGATCGCTTGCTTTCACTAGATTTGGTGCAACTGTTTCAACGTATCTGAAAGGGTCAGCTAATACTTGATCTTTAAACTGCTGATAATGTCGCAAGGCAAGCGCTCCGTCATAGTCAACGGAAGCTAGACGCAAGCTCAGATCATAAGGCTCTCTTCCGAATTCTGATCCTGGAAGTGTAGCGACTTTCCATTCTTTCAGCAAGTACGCGGCTAATTCATAAGAATTCGTGATGTGCCGTTTTTCTAGATTTTTTCGCTGCGCATTCCAGTCTGGAAACAAGTAGAATGAGCCCTGAGGTTTTGGACAGTCCACACCAGCCTCAATAAGTCGTTGATGTAAATAGGTCGTCATGATGCCGTGAATCGTGGTACAATCGTGAATGTACTGGAGAATTTCTT
>JAJRXH010000319.1 GCA_024276395.1 archaeon | reverse complement strand
GGCTAAATGTAGGGTATTTTAAGCCTATTAGTGTTCGCACGACTTTGACGGAAGATAAACAGCCTGTCGACGAAGATGTGCTTTTGATGAAAAAATTACTAGATCTTGACGATTCCTTGGATGTGTTATCTCCAATTGTCATCAAGGAAGATTATTTCGTTGAATTTCTTAGTCAAGGACGTTCAAAGTTACTTGATAGGATATTAGCAGCATATAACCAACTTAAAGATAAATATGATTACTTGATCATTGAATCCCATGGGAATCCAGACTTTGGCCTCTTTCTTACCCTATCCCCACCGACCATAGCCAAGGAGTTGGATAATACTCGCCCCATTCTCGTTGCAAAACCACAAATTCCTTACATTACCACGGTAGTTGATTCATTGATTGCAACTCGTCGATCTTTTTTCGTGAGAACGGATCTAGAGCCAATGGGATATATCTTGAATGGAGTACCGGAAGTTTTCAATAAGGAACAATGGAATGAAGCTAAAAGATTCCTTCAGCGTTCCTTCCAGCTTCCGTCCTTTGGAGAAATACCAGAGACCCGCGAATTGCTTTTACCTACCGTAGAAGAAATTCTTCTTCACATACCTGGGAAGCTCATTGCGGACGTGCCTAAAGAAAGACTACAACGACCTGTAGATAAGATCTTGGTTGGTGCAATGGCAGTGAGTGCTGCAAAGCCCTATCTTCTCAAGTATACTAGGAAACTGCTGGTTACTGGGGGTGATCGTTCAGATATGATTCTAGCGGCGCTTGAAACAGATACCTCTGGAATTATTTGTACTGGTGACATTACGCCTGCAGCCACCGTGATTACGGAAGCAAGAGAACGTGGTATCCCCTTGATCTGCGTGCCCTTCGATACTTTGACGACATTGGAGCACTTGAACAGATTATACTGGAGAATTTCTGTTAATAGCCAGTATAAGATACAAGTGAGCAAGGAATTGGTAGAAAAACACATCGAATTGGATTACATTCTGAAAGCAATTGGATAGATGGCATTAATATCTTGAAAAAAGGGAATTTTGGGCTTGATGCGCCCAATTCATTCTTTTCTTGTTTTTTCGGTGAATGTGGTGTTTTATCACCTGTTGTGGTCCAAGAATTCTTGAATTTTTTGGACAAGTAAAAAAAGAAGGCAGGTTCTGCTGGATGGAAGGCTTTTTTGATTCAGTAGAACTGTTTTAAAATCGGGTCATCGTTTTTCAGTCCCAATTTATGATAAGGTAAGGGACCTTTGTTCAGGGCTGGTTCAAAGTCTTCATAAATTGGTTTTTCGGCCTTATAAAAAATTCCAATGCCGAGTTTGTCTGTTCTGACTGCTTGTTCCATTGCACTGAAGAAGTTACTAGGATCATGGCCCTCTTTGTCTAGGTAAAAGATGTGTTCACGATAGAAATCGTACGTGGCGTCTTTTTGGAATGTTACGCAGGGAGAAAACACGTCGATGAATGCAAATCCCCGGTGCTTGATGCCTTCGACAATGAGATTTGCTAGATGTTTGGAATCTCCAGAAAACCCCCTGGCTACAAAAGTTGCTCCGGCAGCAAGAGAAACGGCAATGGGATTTAGGGGGGATTCATGTAACTCGTATCCTCGTGGTGTAGATTTAGTGATGGTTCCTTCACGGGTAGTTGGTGAGGCCTGCCCAGTCGTGAGTCCATAAATGGAATTGTCCATGACGATGTAGGTCAGATTTACGTTTCGACGACAGGCATGGACGAAATGACCAGCTCCAATGCCATATCCATCTCCATCACCTCCAGTGATTACCACGTTTAGTTCTGGGTTTGCAAGTCTTATCCCCATTGCTACTGGTAAAGCTCTGCCATGAATGGAGTGAAATCCATAAGTATTCATGAAATGAGGTAATTGGGATGAACATCCAATTCCGGAGACTACAACCATCTGGTGTGGAGGGATGTTGAGTTCCAATGCAGCCCTCTGGAGTGCTGAAAGGACACCATAATCACCGCATCCAGGACACCAAGTAGGCTTGATATGTGATCGGTACATTTTTAAACTTATTGCTCCTTCTTTGTTCATTTTTTTCATCTCCTGATTCTCATTCTTCCTTCTTTCTTATTAACTAACTTGAAAGGCTGTTATTAATGTTGGTACACGTTTTTCATTCACTCAAGATATTCTTCACCTTGTTGACAATTTCACGGGGCTGCAAGTAATCTCCATTATATTTGAGGAAAGCGTGTTCAATCCAAATGCCCGTTTCAGCTCTGATGTGCCTTCGCATTTGTCCAGAGTAATTCATTTCAACTATCAGTCTTTTTTTGGCTCTTGTTAGTGCTTCTGTTACTTCTTTTGTTTGAAATGGATAAATATATCGGATGTGAATGCTGTTTGCTTTGATTTCTTCCGAATTCAAGATATCAACTGCCTCTTGGATGGCGCCTGTTGTGGATCCCCATCCAACGATGGTGATGTCAGCATCTTCAGGCCCATACTTGACGAGGGGACGCAAATCCCTCTTAACAAGTGTTAATTTTCGTCCTCTTTTTTCCATCATCTTTTTTCGGATTTCTAGCATATCTGGAAGACCAGCTCGCACGTCGGATATTAACGTTGAATCTTGATCATGCTCGTCTGATGCGGCAACGTGTTCGAATCCCTCTTCTCCAGGTATTGAGCGGGGTGATATGCCAGTATCAGTGAACTTGTACCTGAGATAGGTGTTACCTTCTCTTTCAGGTTTTTCTCTTCGGTAAATTTCCACCTCTAAGTTAAAAGGCTCTACTGTTTCATAATGTTCTGAAAGATACAAATCTAAAGCTACGAGAACTGGCATTTGATACTTTTCGGCAATGTTCAAGGCTTCAACAATGGTATAATAAGCATCCTCGACATCAAGGGCAGCAATGATTGCTCTTGGATAATCACCTTGGGAAGCACCAAATAACTGATTTAGATCACCTTGTTCGGTATTGGTGGGCAATCCCGTGGAAGGACCACCGCGCATGCTGTTAATGACTACGACTGGAATTTCAGTCATTCCGGCAAGTCCAATAGCCTCGGTCATCAACGCAAAACCACCACCAGAAGTGGCGCACATCGATCTGGCGCCTGCATACGCAGCTCCAATGGCCGCATTGACTACTCCTAGTTCGTCTTCGACTTGTTTTACGACTAAATCATATTTTGGAGCCATTGCCGCTAAGAAATGCAAGATGGAACTGGCGGGAGTCATCGGATAGGCTGCATAAAATTTCAATCCACCAGCGATTCCGCCTACTGCTGCCGCATGATTTCCAGAAATGAAAAATTTTGGCTCGCCGCCTAACTGGAGCTCATGTTTATATAAGGGAATTTCTTCCCCCATTTCATATCCTTTTTCAGCCAGTTCTTGGTTCATTTTTACAACGTGTTCACCTTTTGATTGAAATTGTTGCGTGAGCAAGTCTTTAAGATAGGTGAGCTCCATCCCGAGCACTTTGAGAAGCACTCCCATGGCTATGGGATTCTTGAGCACCTTTAGTTTCATGTCATATTCTCGTGCCGTTGCTACTAAGGGTAATCGATAAATTTTCACACCTTCCGTGATCTTGGTTTCATCAAATTTCATTCGTTCATCGCAAATGAGATATCCTCCTGGTCTCATTCTTGCTCCATAGACTTCCGCAGCGGTGGGCGCTAGAGCAATGACAATATCGATGTAATCTCCTTGAGTTCTGACGGGATGGTTTGCGGCTCGGATGTTCCAGCCAACCAGCCCGCCCCGAATTACTGATTGATAATACTTGAGGCCATGCACGTGTAGTCCTTGGCGTGTAAAGGTACGTGCTAAGGTTTCACCCATAGACTCAATTCCATCTCCAGCAGCACCGCCTATTCTTACAATAATTTCGTCTTTTCGATACATAATAAATCACTTTTACCTTTTTTACACGTTCCAATTACTCCAATTACTCACTCTTCTTCAGTGCAATTAAAATATTTTGTTATGCCTAAATGAATCCCTTTCCCTCACGTGAGCACCAGCAATATTTTTTCTTGCTTTCCAACGAGCGAATCTAACCACTTGATGGTACAATCTGGTCTTAATTTTTTCATTTTTGATTCAATTTTGCTGATCATTCCAAAGTTAATGAAGTTTTTTCCTAGTTTCACGGTGATGAATATCTTTCTTAGCATTCTTTCTTCGTTTAATGGAAGAAGAAATGATTTGAGATTTTGTAACAAGAAATGGGGATCGATGGTCATGTCCGCCGTAATGATGGTGAATTTTCTTGGTAGGGTTTGCGCAATTTCAAAATAGTTGACAATTTGATAACTGAACTTGTTGGGCCACTGATCGTGTAATTGGCGAAGATGTGCCTCAAATTGGGGAGAAATTTCGATAGCATGGACGGAATGAACACTTTTTTCCAGTAAATATTGTGAAAATCCTCCAACATTAGATCCGATGTCTAGACAATCGTCCTTACTGGAAAAGGGTGTTTCAGTTAATTGGTTACAAATATAGGCAAGTTTATGATAACCTACAGGCTTGTTGTAATGTGATACAAGATTTTGGTCAATAACTAGGTTTACATTGCTACTTATTCTATAAGAGGGCTTTTGAACGAGTTTTCCGTTGATGCGGACTCCAACATCACGGATGAACTTGATGGCACGTTTTCTGCTCTTGAAAAATCCTTGTTTGACTAACCATTCATCTAATCGATACATTTTGCTACTTACAATTGATTATTTATAAAATAAAAGCAGAATGATTCTTGAAGCTGTCTTGACCTTGATGTCATGCTTATGAAAGCAGAGGATGTAAGACAAGAGATTTCGAGGCCATCTACTGTCAATTACAAGAACTTAAGAGATACGGTGGAGGAAAGATGGAACAAGAAGTTGTGATACATCGGGGTTTTGCAGATGATACCAGTTTTTCGTGCAGCAACTGTCAACATAAATGTTGCGTGGACCCATATCCCATAGGTTTATTGCCCTCGGAAGCCCAATGGTTGATTGAAGAGTATCCCAGACCCCAAATCATGAAAGATCTGGATAACTTGCCAATTTATCGCATCTATCGCAGTTCTCGGTGTCCTTATTTTATGGACGATGGTCTCTGCCAACTCCATCAACTTGATGTCATTCATAAACCCTTAAGCTGCATTCTTTATCCTCTCATATTCTGGCAGTTTGCACCAAATGAATGGTTGACCGTGATTGAGCCATGTTCAGATGGGTTCAGATGGTGGGATGGAGATGAGATATCTGAGCAAGATCTCCGAGAAACTCTTGAAATATCAGCCATGAAATTGGGATACTTGCCCCATTTTCTCGGTGATGTGGCAGATCCCGATTTTCCATACACGGGAATCAGAGAAAATCGAGTGAGAAAAGAATTAGAGCTGAAAAATCAATTGCTATCTTCAGAACAACCCATCACCGCCCTAACATCATTCTTGGAGAATAATCATCACGTTCTTAACCCATTAAGTCTTCAGTCTCTGGACTTGGACTCCCTTCTCCAAGTTGAGGAAGTTTTACTTGTTCAGTCATCTTACTGGTCATCTAAATTTCTTCAAGCTTTAAGAAATGTTCTTGTTTGGCTAGGTTTCTCGGCTACTTTCTTGCGTCTTAAGCCAATGGAAAGTGTTTTGGCGAGATTGGTGGTTATTCACTTTCAGCTGTTGGAATGGGTTGTAGAATGGGAGAAACTTGCTATTCTTTTGGCATCGGAGAAAGAAAATTCGGTTTTGGCTTGGCGTTTCATTGATGAAATGGCTTGGCGCTTTCCTCAGTCCGTCGGCATTGAATATTGGAAGAAAAAACTTAGTAGTGGCAGTTGGAAATCGTTATTGGTGAATCGAATGAAAAGTCGTCATTTTCGTCGTTTTTTGAAAAAACTCACTCTACCGATCCAAATGTCTCAACTTCCGGTTTGGGCTGAGAAGCGTAATGCTTTAAAATAGCCTCTAGCTAAACTGTCCTTAGGGCTGATTAGTATGGAATATAGTAAAAGAAGGGAACCATTTTGTCATTTCAGGATCGTAAAGAGTTAAAGGAAACTGAAATTCGCGTGTATCTAATTGTTAGTCTCATCTACGAGAAAGTAATGGACGAATCAGAAAGTTTTGAAGTTGGTTTTTATAAATGGGGTAAAATGCTTCCACAAATATTGGAGATTTTTGGCTTAACTGAAGATTACTGGGAATGGATGGCAACGATAGGTGATAATGACGAGACCATTCAGAAAAGACTCGATGATCTCCGACAAAAATATGAAAGTTACACGCTTGAACAAATATTGGATAATCCAACCATGATTACTTTTTAAAACTTTATCCATCTTTATTTGCTGAAAAAAGAAGGAAGCTGGACTAGAATTATAAAGATTATTTCATTTTTTACGAAGATATCTCCGTGTAAAGGCTCTGATCTTGAAGTCGGTGAGGGTGTCAGTAAGATTAAAGCCTGATTTTCCCCGAAGAGAATAAATCTTTTAGTTTTTTGTCCTCAGGCTTAGCTTTTCCTTTCTTTTGGAATCTGGTTCTTTTATCTAATGGGTCTTGTTCTTTACTAGTCGTGGAACGTCGTACTCGTGTTGTTGTCATATCATCTTCAGCTTCTTCTGATTCGACAGCTTGCTTGAGGGATAATCCTATCCGTTCTCTCTGAAGATCTAGGGAAATTACTTTCACTTTCACGATATCGCCAACCTTAACAATTTCAGAGGGGTGTCTTACGAATCTATTTGCTAATTCGGAGATATGTACGAGTCCAGATTGCTTAACTCCGATGTCAATGAATGCCCCAAAATCGGTCACGTTGGTTACTGTTCCCTCGAGAATCATTCCTTCTTTGAGATCTTCAATGCTTAAGACATCAGAACGGAGTTGCGGCTTTGGTAGATCTTCTCTTGGGTCTCTAAATGGATTTTGAAGTATTTGGATGATGTCTTTTACTGTTTCCAAGCGGTCCATGGCATTTAAGTTGGTGGCAACCATCTGAGGGTCGAGACTTGCTAACTTTTCTTGGATTTTGGCACGTTTTCTTGGATCAGTAAGTCCTTTCTCGTTTTCTCCTACTAGTTCGAGAATTTTTCTAGCTAGATCATAGCTTTCGGGATGCACTGCTGTGTTGTCAAAAGGTGTTTCCTCAGAGTCGGGAATTCGTAGGAAACCAGCGCACTGTTCAAATGTTTTCGGTCCTAGCCTGGGAACTTGAAGAAGCTGATTCCGTGAAGTGATTTTTCCATTTTCTTCTCTAAATTTCACGATATTTTGTGCAATGGCTTTCGTGAGACCAGAAACGTATTTCAATAAGTATACAGATGCGGTATTGATGTTTACACCTACCTTGTTTACAGCATCTACCACGACTTTATCCAATTCTTTCTTTAACCCTGGAATGTCATGTTGATATTGTCCCACGCCGATACTACGAGGGTCAATTTTTACTAGTTCGGCTAGGGGATCTTGTACTCTCCGTGCTATGGAAATAGCACCTCTGATGGATACATCAAGATCTGGAAATTCTTCACGAGCAACTTCTGAAGCGGAATATACCGATGCTCCAGCTTCACTTACGATGATGTACTTGGCTGACCTTAATCCGAGTTGGTTGATGACCTCTGCGACCAGCTTTTCTGTTTCTCTTGAGGCAGTTCCGTTTCCTATTGCAATGATATCCACGTGATATTTTTGGATGAACTTGTAAATGATGTGCTTAGCTTCATTCCACTTGTTTTGTGGGGCATGTGGATAAATAGATTCGGTCACGAGCACTTTAGAGGTCGGATCTACGATTGCTATCTTGCAACCAGTTCGGTAACCGGGATCAATTCCCATCACGGTTTTGTCTTTTAAAGGGGGCTGTAACAAGAGATTTTTCAAGTTTTCTCCAAAGACCTTGATTGATTGTTGTTCAGCTCGCTCTGTAATCTGTCTTCTTAATTCTCTTTTCATGGCAAATGAAAGGTAACGTTTCCAACATCTTTCGATTGCTGTGAGCAAGTGAGGAGCAAATTCGGAATTGAAATCTTT
>JAJRXH010000318.1 GCA_024276395.1 archaeon | reverse complement strand
CCTTCCGTGATGAACGGAGGATTCACGATCTGTGTTGCGGGTTATCCTAATGTAGGTAAGAGTTCTTTCGTGAGATCGTTAACTAGAGCAAAGCCGGAGATTGGATCTTATCCCTTCACGACAAAAGAGGTTACCATTGGTCACCTGCAAGTTCCTTTGAGCTACTTTGGTCCCAAGTACGAGCAGCTTGATACTACCCTTCCTTGCCAGGTTGTAGATACACCTGGGATTCTTGATCGGCCCATTGCAGAACGAAATCAAATTGAACGGCGGGCCATTGCAGCTATCAAGTATTTGGCAGATATTATCATTTATCTCGTGGATCCAAGTTTGGGCCTTGATGTTGAAGTTATCGTCCCGCAGGTTAGGTTGTATCATGAAATCAAGGCAATGTTTCCGACAATTAGGATGGGATGGGCGATTTCTAAGATAGACACGCTGGCTTGTCTAGGTGATGCTAATCCTGAAAGTCTGATGATGGGGATGCTCTCACTAGAGGAAGAAACTCTCTTGAAAGAACAATCAGAGTTAAAACGTCTCATTAAAGAGATGGGAGAGCAACCATTGGGATTCATCAAGACAAATGATCCAGCTAGCGTGAAAAAATTTCTTGAAAAAATATTACCGTACTTTAAGGATCACGTCTTTGAATCGATCACGAAAGCTCCTTCAAGATTGGAATCGCGTTGACGGGACGAACAAAGGTGACATGGCATTGTTGTCAAAAAAGTGGGAAATGATGGCTAAGGAGAACTTGGTGAGGTTATGTAGTTTCGTTCTCTCATCCTTGTCAAGTAAATACGTCATACAAATCTCAGTTAATTGGTTCGAAAGCAAGTACAGTTTTTGAAGAGCTTTAGGGAAGGCAATATGGATTTTATTACAAGTATCCGAATGATAGTAGTAGGTGAAGAGTCTTTATCATGCCGTGAGAAATCGGTTGGACGGTATTAGATTACATCTGTGATGACTTTCTACTTGTTGGTACGGGCACGTTTTCGATGAAGATTTCCAGTTACATTTTTGTGGAATTTTACATGGCATTCCACTTGTTCTTGTTTTTGAAGTCGCTGCTAAAAGGTATTCCTGTCGAAAGGCATCTCGAAATAGGGAGAATGGGATTTCATAAAGTTAACGTGTTCCATCTTAAAGAAGCTTTGAAGAAAAAGATCTATCGTGATCTGATCATTCGTTTATTTATTCTTGAATTTGAGTTCAATGTTTCGGCACATCCGTTGTTTTAATTCAGGAGTCAGGAGAATAACATCGTGGAAATGATCATTATCATGACACTCGTGATGAGGGCCGAGACAAAGTTGACAAGGTCATTATTGAATCCAATGATGCCTCTTATCTTTTTTGTTGGGGAATGACAGGTCACGTGAAGTGATTGTTCTGTTTCCTTCTTGCAATGGATGCACCAAAACATTTCTTGAATGGTTGCCCCAAGAACGCTATCAATCAAGCTCCCAGTTAATCCTGCCGTCGTGATGAGAAGAATGATTAATGACCATCGTGTGAGAGTTGGTAAGGGCTGGTAATTGCTAAAGAAGGATAGAAACGAAACATAAAGGATGGCTATTTCAAGAGCTCCCACGAAACTAGCACCTGTTCCTAGCAACGTGATTCCTCCTGATGTTCCTGGCGGTACTCTCTCCCAAGGCCTGAGGATGTTTCTTGGAGGTCTCTTGCTAATCGTGCCTATTTCGGTGGCAAACGTGTCCGAATTAACCGTGGCGACGGCAGCAGCATAACCCAAAAGCCAAGATGAAAGAGGATTCAACTGAGAAAGCTGTAGAAAAATAGTCATTTTTTGGACATTTGTGAGGACATATCCTAGTAGAAGAAGAGCCGGTAATCCTCCATTAGCAAGTACTTGTCCGGCATCTCTTTGGCTTCCCTTGGAAAATTTTTCATGGAGATGTTTTTTTGAGTCACCCTTTACTTTGCTTAACAATGAGGAGGATAGGAAAAAAGCAATGAGGAGCATCCAGGCGAGAGGAGTAACAATGAAGAGAAACACGCCTAAAATGGCGGCAGTGATGATGCCATCTGGTGTGAGTAATTTTTTTTTCTTAGCAATGAAATAAATGGGAAGATTGAATGCGATGGCTGTTCCTAGTGAAATGAGAAACTGTTCCACGGGAATCCCTCGCATGCTTGACCGTCAGTTATTGTCCAGAAAGGTAATGGAGAACGCTTTCCACGATTAGATCATTGAAAACATGGAACAAGGGGATGATTTGGTCTTTTTTAATCCATGAAACGTTAATTGTCGTGGCTTTTTTAATGTTGGGATGATATTGTTCTAGAACGTGACAAAAATGCCTCATTGTTGCAATTTTCTTACGTGAATCTTCCTGAATCAGGAAGAAAACTCGAATTACGTTTTCCCAATCTACATTCTTCCCTATTTCCTTGAGAAAGGAGGGAATGTTTACTTCTGGAGTGATGAAAAAAATGTAACATTGTGAAGGAAGGAAATACACGGAAGTTAGTTCTTCCACGGCTAGAATGTTGATGCGATTAATTCTTAGCAAGGTGTGCATTTCGTCGTGAGTTAGCCAAGCACGAGGAAGGTAAGTGAATGGATAATGCTCATTAATCTTTCTTGTCGTGATCATCATGTGCTTAAATGTTGCTTCTTGTAGGGATTGGAAGACAAGAATGTTGTAAAATCGTGCAACTTGGTTTTTTGACCACAAAGTGATGCTGATGTCCTCTCGTAGGCGGTTTATATGCTCATTAAGCGAGACAAGGCTGTTCATTAGTGTTGTTTTTACTCCGTTTATGTTCATGTCCATTGATTTAGCGGTGGTCTCTTGCTGTATGAATTGATCAAGCATTTTTTGAAGTCGAACCATTTTTTCTTCATTCAGTTGTCGATTATCGTGAAATGATTTCGACCAGTCTTGCAGGAGATGATTCAACCGTTCTCGTACATGATTGTCAATGAGCTGCGCGGTATCATTACTCATATAAAGAATGAGAAAGAAAATACTTTCACTTTCTGGCAGATCTGGATCATTGTTGTGGATGGTGAACACGTGAACGTATGATGTAACATTAAACACATCTCGTACCGTGAATGGCCCATGTAAACCTTCAGTTGTCTCGTGTCCTTGAACTATGATACTACACGCAAAATTAGGGAACACAGTCAGTAATTTACTCTTATCCTTTGGATTAGAAATAAAATTATGGAAGTCAGTGGAGTGCCATAGGTGTTGGATGCCATAAGTGGCAGAGAAGTGACATAATTGTAGCCACACGCGAGTGATCATGGTTCATTCATGATGATAGCTCATTCGTGGGTTTAAAAAGCTGCATGTCCACGTCGCTTTGTTATATTTAGCTTGATGTAGGTATGAGAGCAAAAGAGAACATAATTTAGAAGACAAAAGTGGTGCTCCGGCCGGGATTTGAACCCGGGTCAACGGATCGAGAGTCCGTTATGCTGGGCCGGACTACACCACCGGAGCGACCTTTTTTCCATCGCGCCTTCTTCTCTTGATTTTTAAAAAAAACGTGAAAGGGGAAAGGGTGTTATTACCGGGTTATTTCTTCTTGCTGACAAGACCCAGCTTTTGGTAGTTGGTGATGAGTTTTTGACGGTCTTTCCAGTTAGCTTGAAATACTTGCGAATTTTTGAGGATTTCATTTGAGATTCGATCGACTTCAGAAAGTATTCCTCCTTCCATGGCGCTGTCGAATTCTTTCACGAGATTTGGCAGATCGTTTAGCTGCAAGTAGATTTCCCAATCTAATTTTTTCAAGTAGTCAAGGTGAAATCCTTCGAGGTTCACGGCTTCGAAAAAGGTAGAAAAGAGGTAATCAGTTTGATTGACCGTATTGATGGCATCTTGAATGGCCTGGGTTATTCTGTCTACTTCTGGCCAAATGGCGATTTGCTGCGTGAGAATGGCTTTTTCTTTTACCTCATTGCTGATATCAAGGGCAGCATTCAGTTGTTGCAACACGTAATTTTTTAATGCCTCATCTGTTCGCTTGCGGTCTTTATCTTTTTGGTATCCCTTGTAATCTTTAATTTTTTTAGAGAGTTCTTTTTCAACCTTGTCTGATTTTCTTTTGAGTACCATCGCGTTCATTCAACTCCCATTGATCGAATTCAAGATTTCTTTAATAGCTAATTACCTCTTCTTCTGGAGTTGGACTTCGGGTTGGCTGCGATGTGGTCCCCGTACCGCTTAGACCAGTTTCATCGAAATCCACGGTGATTTTGATCTTTTGTACTTCTGGGATGGCTGCTTCCTTTCGTTTTCTCTCGGCACGTGCCGAAAGCAGAAGTCCAGCAACTATGAAAGCCAATGATATGTTGGCAATGATAACGGTCCTGAAGTCTGGTTCATTAATTTCTAGACTATCAAAAAGTTGTGGGAATCCTGTCTTGAATAAGGGTTCCATGAATAATTGGGGGTTCAACACGAGATATCCGAGTAAGATGACAATGAGAATTCTTGCCACGATGCCAATGATGGAACCACGAATGACACGGCTTGACTCCGGAAGTGCAGTTCGTGCAGTCAGTAATTCCTCAAGATTGGGATAATGATTTTTAAGTCCCCTGATATAAGATTGAAGTCTCATTGTCGCCTTGGTGCCTAGACCTTGCTGGCTGCCACGCCGTAAAATTCGCTTTTCAACGATTTCTCGAAGGTAAGAAGCTGCTAGGAGATCGAATCGCTTTGATTGTTGGGATGATGCCATTGATTGAACTAAGTCTTCTTTTTCTATAGCATCTTCGCTTGGCGGTACAAAATTAATGATGCTTTCGAGATGTTGGCGTATTCGCCGTTCTCGGAGAAGAGTTGGTTCAATCACGTTGAGGGCATAAGCAGCTTGGAAGGCCATTTCGAGGACGATGTAATGGATCAGGGCAAGAAGAAAGATTTCACTGGTGAAATAGGTAAGAATGTTCGTAGGATCGACAGCCAAGGAAATAGTAAGGTGTTTGGTAAGTGTTGCGAAGAGAATGGTGCTTTGAAAGCCCACGAAGGAGGTGATGGCTAGTCGTGAATCTCCTTCACGTAGAAAACCCAGACCGGCAAGAATGGCGGCAATGAGTGAAAAGGCAATGAGAGTGGTCGCAAAAGCCGTAATGAAGGTTCCAATAATATTGAAAGCAACCTCTGGATTAGTGATATCTTGGTTACCTATAGGAAATAATCCATTCGCAATGCTAATATTAAGATTCACGGCGATGTTATTTGGATCTCCAATCATTCCCGCAAAAAAGGTTCCGATGATTGGAATTCGAGCGATGAGTGAAACGATGGTGTAGGCCACGGTTACCAGAGGAATTGCCATTGTGGCAAGAATGATGGTAACGGAACTGAGAAAATAATCAATGCTGTTTCCCAGGCTTTCAATGAGAAGTAATCGTTCTATATCGATGGATAAATAAGTAAAAATGAGTGCAATGAGGAACATCACGAAATACGAGATGCGGTAAATGTAGGTTAAGTATCTCATGTTTCTTTCTCCTTTGAGTTGATCATCCAGCATCCAGCAATTATTTTTCATGATCGTGAGAACTCTTTCTCTTTAGACGGTTCCCTTTCCAGTGTTCTTTGCTTGCAAGTACTGTTGGATCACGGTTGGTAGCATATCATCAGGTCCGACATTAATAATATCTACATCAAGTCTCTTGAGTGCATCCTCGACTCTCTTGCGATAGGTAAGATACTCTTCAGCAATGGCCTCAGCAAGTGCACGCTCCACGGGTGTGAGTTCTTCGAGTTTCGCTTCGAACAAGGGACCAAAGGGAGAAATGATGGTGATGAAATTCTTGGCGCTTCGGGCTCTTTTGATGGCTTCTTCGAACAATTGAGGGTCGCTCATTTCAAGATCCGTGATGAACACGTAGAAGGAAGATCTCGGAAGTCGCTGCATCACGTAATCCACGGCGGCTAGTGGATTAGATCTTCCTTTTGGCTCTAATAAGGCCAGCGTCTCTAATAATTTCATAAAAACATTCTTGTTGGAAGTGGGTGCGATGTAGGAAGTGGGCTTGCTGGCGTACGTAATCAACCCGAACAAATCCTTTCTTTCTTGAGCAAGGTACATGACAAGCATGGTCGCGCGGATGGCAAAATCTAGCTTGGTATTGTTTGGAATTCCACCACCCATGCTTCCAGAATGATCTAGAAAGACCATGATTCTGATGTTTTTCTCTGCTTCGTATTCACGCACCATTAGTTCATTCTTGCGAGCAAATGCCTTCCAGTCAATTTTCTTGAATTCATCACCGGGATAATACCTTCTTAGAGAATGGAAGTCGTCACCAGAGCCCTTTTCCTTGGTCTTGTGGGAGCCGAACTGCTTGCCGATTTGACGCTTTTTCGAAAGAGCTTCCATTCTTCTAATGTCTTCATATGAAGGATACACGAGCACCTCCGTGTAGAATTCTCTAATATCTTCTTCTGTATAGAATCCGAGTCTGTCATAAAGGATGACTTTTGTTGGTCCAATTTTGAAAACGCCTCTCGTGGAGACCCGAATTACGTAAGAAAAGGTAATGACTCCCTTTCGGGGTAATTGAGTGAGAATGTAGTTTTCTCCAAGTACGACCTCGAAGGTAGACGGTACGGCATCATATACCTCAAGAAAGTCAAAATTTTGGCGGCTGAGGTTCTGAATTGTGATTTTTACGTGGATGAAGTCTCCAGCAAATGCTTTCTCCTTGTCAATTTCGCGCGTGATGCGGATTGTTCCGGTATCAGTATTTCTGGAAAAAATGGGAAAGGTTATTACGGCAGCAAAAATCATTACTGTTCCTAGAAAAAGGAGATAATCGATGATAGGTAGGGGGATGTTGAAAAAACTCAGAACACCCTGAAGGGGACCTAAAAATGACTGTTGATTTGCCGTATTATTAGCTCCAGTTCCACCATCTCCAGTGAGAATGTTGGCTAAATCATTATCGTTTGAAAAGAAGAAGGGAATCATAGTGGTGACTGTTCTTAGTCCCAAGGCTGCTAATCCTAAGCTTATTAATAGAATTCCACCTATTGCCACGAAGGCTCCCCGTTGTGTTAAAGATGCCATTCTGCATTTCACCACGATTTACGGATTTTGTATATTCTCTGATCGCAAGTCTTTTTTAACTTGTTCAAGCTACTTTTACATGAATAATAAAGGGGATTATCAAGTTTATCCCCTTATTGCGCCGAGGTCGCCTAGCTCGGTAGGGCGCCAGACTTGAGATCGGGGCTTTTGGAGCCTCCATCCCATTCGGGCTGGAAATCTGGTGTTCTTCGCGAACGCGTGGGTTCAAATCCCACCCTCGGCGCCAACATCTTCATTTTTTGTAAGTTTCTTGTAATTTCTTTTTCTTGTAATTTCTTGTTGTTTTTTACTACGTTGTTGTTCTTTTTGATTTCGTCATTTCACGGTTTCTATGCTTTTTAGTAGATCATACTTAATTCTTCGTTGCTCCCATTTTTCATTCATTGGCCGAGATTGAATTGAATCAGAGCTTCTTTATTCTTCCTCCTCCTCCTCCTCCTCCTCTTCTTCTTCTTCCTCTTCGAGTTCTTCTTCAAATTCTTCGATATCGTCAACTGGAGGAGGTACCGAATTTAGAATATCCTGAGCTACTCGGACTGGCGTGATTCCTTCGAGTTCAGCTTCGGGTTTTAAGATGAGGCGGTGATGAAGAATGTGGACTCCTAACGTGAGTACATCGTCAGGGATGACATATTCTCTTCCGTGAATGGCCGCTCGTGCCTTGCTGGCCATGAGTAACGACTCGCTGGCACGTGGAGAACCGCCAACTAGGACGCGTCGATCTGCTCTCGTGGCGATGACAATGTCCCGAATGTATGCAAGGATGTCTGGATGAACGTATACTCTCTTGATTACTTTCATCATTGCACGGATGGTCTCAGGAGAGACAACTTGCTTGATTTGCGACTTGATGGGGTTGTTTTTTAGCTGGATCATTTGAAGTTCTTCTTCGGCACTGTTATACGTGAGGAAAATCTTGAACAAGAAACGGTCGAGCTGAGCTTCTGGGAGCGGATAAGTTCC
This sequence comes from archaeon, assembly GCA_024276395.1. Taxonomy (GTDB): domain Archaea; phylum Asgardarchaeota; class Heimdallarchaeia; order Hodarchaeales; family S146-22; genus JAJRXH01. The sequence continues at coordinate 2,711 of JAJRXH010000318.1, read as the reverse complement.
TTCTTGTTCCACGGGGTTGGCCGTGGCAATTACCACGAATGGTTTTTCTAGAACTTGAGTTTCACCTTCAATTGATACTTGTCCCTCGGCCATTGCCTCGAGAAGAGCTGATTGGGTCTTGGGTGGAGCTCTGTTAATTTCGTCAGCTAAGACCACATGAGCAAAGATGGGTCCTTTTCTTAGCCTGAATGTTCCCGTTTTTGGGTTGAAGATATTCGTACCGACAATATCACTAGGAAGCATATCTGGGGTGAATTGAATTCGAGAAAACTTACATCCAAGAGTTTTTGCGAATGTATTGGCCATGTACGTCTTACCGAGCCCAGGAACTCCCTCTAAGTAGACGTGTTTACTTGTGAGCATTGCGATCCAGAGCATTTCGAAGATACCAATACGTCCGATGTAGTTTTTGCGGATTTCATTATAAATTTGGTGCCATGCACGCTTAATATCTTCTACGGTAAGCATTTCAGGGGTGACACTTCCAGTAAAATCTTTAACTGATGCTTCTGCTTTACTCACTTTAGTTCACTCCTTTTTCACTTAAATTCGTCGATTAAATTAATCGATTTGGTTGAGCTTGGTGTTTTAATCTTTTTGTTTTGGCTTAAATATATTTAGTTATTCAGTTTTAGTTTTTTCATTTTTCAGGGATGGAATGGGAGGAAATTTAAAAAATCTTTAATGATTCTATCTAAGTGTGAGATGAACTTAGTAATATTTAAGTTAATCGTCACGATGGAGTAATCATCGTCGAGTCTTGCCCTAATGAACGAAGACGATTCCACACCAATAAAGTTTCTCGGAGGTCATTTATTTTTTCAGTGAATTTCTGTTAAATCGCTGAAAGAAAGAGATAACTGCAATTTTTTGTCATATTTTTCAAGAGATGACATCACTGATAGTTTTGATGAACAAGTAGTGCTTGAGAAATTCTTCTTCGGTTAGTTCGTTGTTGGAAAGTAACACGGTTTCAATCTCATTAAATCCTTCGATGAGCATCTTGTAATCAAGATTAGGGAATTCTTTGGTGAGATATTCGGCAAATATCTCGAAATCCCATTCGGCATTTGGATCATATCTGCGGATGAGGCTTCTTCGTAATCTTCGGTATAACAATTCGAGTCCACGCTTGTAATGCTGATATTGGAGGAACCAGGCCATTTTCGTGGCAAAGAATGACTTACCATAATATTGTTGGACTTTCTTTACTAGGAGTGGCTTCGAAGTAGTCTTCTTTGGCACGTATTTTCGGGCTAATCCAAAGGCAGCGAGTGGCAGGATGGGTGCAAATAATGGGAACATTGTCATCAGATCGAGAAATCTCAGATAGATGCTAATGGGAAGGATTGGTGACAAAGGTGAATGTGCCAAGTGAGATTCGTCGAAGATGACTAATTGATTAGGCCTACCTTTCATGAGTTGTTCGATGACATTTTGTGCAAATTGCCTGTTATCATAGTTTCCGAAGGCATTGGCGGCATCATATTGAGAGGGATTGAGGTATAGGTTAATGAAAATCGAGGGATCTGCTGCTAGCATCAGGGCGCCTGCGTCGCCCAATGGAAGTGAAACGAATACTGGGAAGCCGGTCTGTGGATAGGCCCATTCTCCCGTGTTGGGACCCACGGAGTTCAGATCTCGTTTTGCTTGCGTGATGTTAGCTTCTAACCAAGATTCACGACTAGAGTAGAGTACTCCGATTTCAAGTCTCACGTTTACCGAGATGTCTAAGGTTTGACCCGTGGGAGGAAGGTAAAGGTTTTCAAGATAGGCTGGAAATCCTCCCATTGGTACCCAAATGGTGTGATAAATTAGTTCACATGGAGGTTGAGGATTGGTCCAACACGTATTTTCTGGATATTTTACTTTCATAGTTAGGGCCGTGGCAAAGTTTCCCACGATACCGTTGTTGATTCCTTTCACGTAATCTTGAACCCATGGAGCAACGACCGTGATGTTGGTGCCTGTCGCTTGCGATGCGATGGGTTTGAACACGGGATAGGCGGGTGACCCGACATTTTGTGTGGTGTCCATTAGTAGGCTTCCATTGAAAGCTATTCCGACAATGGGATTGATAAACGTAGTATTACTAGGCGTTGTCTGTTGAGACCCATTGGTTGATTCTCCCAAGAGTTGACTTGATTGAAATCCGAACATATCAACTGATCCAAAGCCTTCCATCGGAATTTGGCTCATTGCACCGAGTATCATTGAGAAAAACGATAAGATATCATTTCCAGTTCCGAAATCATCTGCAATGAGGACTCTTCCGCCTCTCATGATGAACAGAAGGATGGCTATGCTTTCAGAAGGATCATAGTGTAATGTTGGCCCAATGATGATGAGAGTTGAACCATTAGGGTCTGTATTGTATAAAGTTTCGTTGAGTCGGTTTAGGGCATTAGTCGACCCGATGATGGTTTTAATTTGAGCACCATAATCTTCAAACATTTTTTTCAATTCAGAAAGACCATTCCAATCTTCATTATAAATTGAAAAGGGAGTGCTGGCCACTTCATTAGGTAAGACCAGCGCTAAAAGGAATGGTAAAGATAATAAAATAAACACGATGATTAATACAGAGGTTACTTGACCAATTTTGGCCATGATGGTCACCAAATATGATTTCTCAAATCCTCATATTTTCGTTTTCAGGGGTTGTTTAGGTTTCTACAGTTTATCTGCTGGATCATTGAAAGATAATTTGT
>JAJRXH010000317.1 GCA_024276395.1 archaeon | reverse complement strand
TCACCAGCGGGTTCAAGGTCGTGTCATCACGTTAATCGCTTCGTGAGGACCTCTCCCCGTGATGCAAGGATAAAGCACGAGGTCTCGTGGGATTACCCCTGGTCACGGGTGCTTTTCTTCTTTTTTGTCTTCTGTGTTGTCGATCACGTCATCACGTCGGTGATGCGTGGCTTTCAAGCATCAGCATCGCGTCATCCGTGAGGCCATGGTTTCTCCACGAAAGTCGAGGATAAAACACGAGTCCTCGTGGGATTACCCTGGTCACGGGTGCTTTTCATATTTTTAGTCAAACTGACATCAATATGAATGCTAAATTACCATTAAAGTTCCAATACTCTCACGACACTTTCTCGTGGAATTACACGGAAAAAAAAGGATTGTTCTTTCAAGACTAAAATTGTTGGTTGAAAACGCAAAAAAAGAAGAAGTGAGTTAATCAATTGACACGTCAAGATTCCACATTGCTGCTACGCTTGAAACGCCAACGTAAGATCTTGTAGAAAATCCAAAGAACCGGAAGGGTAATAAATCCGACAAAAAATCCAAATTTACTCATGAATTCTCCAAAACTTTGAGATAATTGCTTGAAGAAGTCTTGTTGGTCAGAACTTTCGATTCCAGATGTGTTATCGCTGACCGTGGGTGCCGTTGCAACTGAAGGATTGGCAACGAGATATTCATATTGAACAACCTCTACATTTCCGGCGTTATCAATAGCCTTGAATGTAAAGGAATGCGTTCCATTCTCGAGAGCCGTCGTGTTCAAGGCGTAAATGAATGATGACGAGTCGTTAACCTGATACGTGAGAGCACCATCAATCAACAAGAAAACAGAATGAACTCCACTACCGTCATCACTGGCCTGGACTGCCAAGAACACGGTTCCGTTCAAAATTGATCCGTTCGTTGGTGCAATGATCATCAAATCTGGGGATGTACCATCGACAACAATGAAAGAATAGTTAAGCCCTCCGTTGTCATCTTTGGCCTCGTTTCCAGTAATATCAGTAGCACTCACCTGAAAATTGATCTTAGTTACGTATGGATAAATGGGAAAAACCACCACGTATTGCGTCGCTCCGACCCGAGTAGCCTCACCTCTCAGCCACTGAGATCCACTTGAATTAACTGTCCATACAAGCTCCACGCGAACTGATTCACTCAGTAGGTCAGATACATTGATTGAGATCGTTGCATTTTCAAAATATTGTGGTGACGAAAATGATATCTCATGGATGGTTGGAGCATGAGTATCATGAACCAGGTGAAATGAATCAAAAAGAACTGAAAGGAGAGCACCACTACCCGCTCGAACCCACGCTTCCAACCTTGAAACGGTGACGTTAACATCTCCAAAATAGTTAAACACGTCACTGCCAATATTTCTTCGGAAAGCATGCCACTCTTCAGTACCATTGAAATGATCCACGAAATAATAGACGGCATCAGAGGAATTAATGGCTGATGATCCCAACCATGCATCTGTTGCTGCTAAAACATAATACAAGTACTTGGTAGTCGAACCATCTTCTTCTAACCAGAAACGAAGATAGATGCTTGATTCCGGGGAACCAACAGATAGCTTGTTAATTTTCCACCAAAAGTCAGTATAAGTCTTGGAAAATAGCAATTCGTCTGATACTGGTTTCAAGAGAATTCTATTGAACTGTACCTGGGTATTGTCTTCGGCTGTCACGTTTAACGCATACTTTCCGTCATGAGAGGAACTCGTGAGATTAAAATTGGAACTAGAGCCCGTCCATCCCCATGAAAGGAGAGGATTCGTAGATGATGCCAGTTCTGCAGATTCAAAATCTGCATCACCCAATGGATCCACAGATAGAGTCACGTTATCAATGAGGAAAGAAACTTTTCCACCAACAATTCCACGGCCTGATACTTGGAAGCGAAACAATGTCAAGTAGAAAGAACCCAGTGAAAATTGATCACCAAGCCAAGATAGATCAATTTCTTCATGATACCACGAACCTCGACTCCCAAATGATGATGCCTTCAAGTGTGTCGTGCTTGAATTGCTAAAAGAGAAGGAATCATTTCCAACACCAACATACCAGCGGAAATAATGAGTAATACTAACATTACGGACTCCTAACTCGAAGTAAGCAAGGTATTCAGAATCGTTAATCAATCCATCGTCATAATACCAATCAAATGCAATGGTTTGACGACGCGATGTTTGATTTCCAATCACATAAGGGGAATTTTGTGATGAAAAATATTTCTGGACGATTACATAACTATAACTCCTAGCTGCATTCGTCTGGGCGGTCAAGTTCAAGGATTGTTGTCCTTCGACACGTGTCGTGGAAGCCTCGAGGAGGCCCAATGAATAAGGTGGCGAGGTTCTCCAACTTGAACCATCACCAAGTTCAAAATCTCCGTTATTCAAGAATTCGTAACCGGTACCATTCACCAAGCTG
>JAJRXH010000316.1 GCA_024276395.1 archaeon | reverse complement strand
TATCTCCGTGTAAGCATCTGAGCGGAATAACTCGAGATTAATGGCCACATAAATACCCGGAATGGTAACCACGAGATTAACCCACAGAAACTCGAAAAACATTCCAAATTTTACGGGATTTCTAAAAGCAGCAATGATTTTCTGGACAGCACTAGCTGTTTCAAAGTCTTTTCCTAAAACAGATTGACTTGCCATTTTCCAGCCCTGAATGGCAAGAATGGCGGCACTCAACAGCAAGAAAGAGGCACCAACATTGATGATTTGATGAGCTTTTTCAAAATCTGGAATTACCAACCATGCCCCAATGGACATGATAGCTGCACCAGGAATGATGAGATATTGTCCAATAACTTGCCATTTTCCAGACACCTTCGCGTGCTTCCAAGTCAACAAGAGAATCGCAGCACCAAGTAATGCTACCATAATATGCAAGTGGGATATTACCATTCTTTCGAGAATGTTGTGGTGAAGATTCCGCACGATATCTTCGGACAGAACCGCGTGAAAGTCATTTCCAAAGTAAGAACCGACAATAGCACCAATGATTGTTGATATGAGAATGTATAACGTGATTAGTGCTAAATTCAAGTATTCAACATTGACCCATTTCAAATATGGTGCATTCTCATTCCTGCCTCGATCTGGAAAGTTTTTCGTGGGAAAGACACTAAAGAAGAAGATCACACCTCCAAAGAACGTGATGGAGAGCGATACTAGAAATAAGCCATGAAAAATCCATTTCACGTCAAATGTCCCATCTAGTTGGAAGAAAAATTGTGGAATGATGTAAGCAAAACTCATCCCCGCAATGGGAGTTGCGAGGGCGCCAACAAAGAGAGACCACTTTACCAAGGGTTCTAACTTTTCACGGACATCAAAATACTTCAGCAAAAAAAAGACAACAGCACATAGAAAAGGCACTGCTAGGGAATGATACAAGATGATGATGCGACCGGCCCTCTCTGCCTCGTCCAAATAAATGGGAAGCAGCGGTCGTCCAAAAGCTTGTTGCATTGGTTCGGAAAAAGATCCCAGGAAGAAAATGATGCCCAAAATGAGAAACAACATTACCATTACATTACCCAAATAATCATGAATCAAGAAAATGAAAAAACTCTTGATTTTTTCAATTAAAGTATCCCCAGAAATGGTCAAGTTCTTTCCTTCATTTCCCATAATTTTATTTTCATTCATCGATTATCCACCCATATTAATTGTTTCGCTGTTTTTTGGGATTCGTCAATTCGTTAAATTTGCAGAAAAAAATAAAAATAAGGAAATATTTTTATAATAGCGAAATAACGTTTTCATTCCATTATCACGGGGATTTTAACACCCCATTTCTCTGAAAGAACGATCCCAAGAGCGTAGAAAATGCTCATGACCAGCAACAATAATGGAAGAACAGAATAAATGAAATTGAGATCAATGAAACCCATAATTTCTCCAGTTTCACTGGCTCCTACAAGCGCCAATAACATTCCACCGAAAGAAATGAGTAGACCGCCGACAGAGAAAAGAATTGTTGGAGTTTCAAGGTCATTCTTGTAAATGGCGATGATGGGAACAAGCACGATAGAAAGTCCAGCTGGAACGTGGATGAGCATTATTACCATCGGCTTAAATGTGCTTAATGTAGATAGCAGTTGTACCACTAGCAGGCCCAGTAGCATAATGAGGGAGTATAGACCATAAGTCTGCCAATATTTCTTTTCAGGCCAAGCTCCTGCATAGGCTCCGACCGCCAAACCAATGGGTATGAGAGCTGCGACAACTGGAACTAGTGGTTCAGAAAGCACCGTAAACTCAAGCAGGATGATGAGAACACCAGAAACGAATAACACTAGAAAGCTGATGCCCCAAAAGAGATGATGTATCTTCTTTTCATCGATGTACGATTTTATCAAGACTAATCCCATTACTAATGCAACCACACCAGTTATTAATAACAACACGATTGCCACGGGATCACTTAACACGAGAAATCACCTCATATTGATTGATCTTAGTTTCCCCTCTTAACGATCAATGATTTATCATTAATTTAAATTATCGTGTTTATCTGTCTTGAAAAGAATGAAAGTTGTTCTCACGAGGGAGACGGATTATCCTTGAACTAATGACTGTTGATCCGTATTATCCACAACAAGAAAAAAAATGAGAAATACAGCATCTCCTCAAATTTGATATCTCTAATAAAAATACCTACAAGAAAAATTAGCCTTTTCCAAAAAGGTATCGCAAAACGCACGAGATTCCCCATTCATTCACGTGAGAACCTCAGTCTTCGATGAAACTTGATTGATTGGTAAAAAATCGGAATTGTCATTCTTAATGGTCCGTGAATGACAGCTTCATCGGGCAGAACATATCTTTCCATGGTCCAGATGATCGCTTTAGTCGCCTTGATTGAAAAAACGAGAGTTTCGGAAAAGTCTAAAGAAAAATATTTTCACTTAAAATTCCTGGTTTCAGAGAGGTGAACCACGCCTATAACAAAACCTATCTTCTGACAAAACAATTCCCGTACAATTGAGACAACATTACTTTCAGATGACTTTAACGAGTTGTTTCACTTGCCAGTACATCGGGTGATGGACCGAGACACTGAACGTGTCCTTGTTGTCCCACATCGTTCCGTCATTGCTGGTACCGACCGTGAAGGTAATCATGATGTCAAAACGGACGGAAGGAAAGTACATGTAATGATGCATTCGAGTTACAGAATTACACTAATGCTCTTGTACTCTCCTCACGGTGCGGAAATCATTACGGACACGTTCACGTCCCGTTCACGTCACGCACGGTCAATGCTGACCCGCTTGCCATGATGATCATAATCACCACATTTCCCGATGTACTGTTGTATGGTGATTCAGAATGTAGTTGCTGCTGTTGTTGGTAAGTAAAAACCAATAGATGAATGATGATTCCCAATACGGAGGTGAAAAAAAGACAATCACCCATAACGCATTGGGATCTCTCCATTTCTTTCAGCTGCCTATATATAAACGGCATAACTCAACAATAGCTGCACCAAATCCCAACAATAAAAATGATGACTGCAATCCATTAACCATGCGAGAGTTATTCAGTCATCCCTTTCTTTTAAAAGATGTTTTTAAAAACCCACTCGTTCCTTTAAATACTCCAAGGACAAGTGAATGACTCTCTAACCACGCCATGTTTTGATAAATAAAGATCCTAATTGTTGGTCAAGCTTATTTCCTATCTCTTCTCGGAGAATGATGATGTCAAACATCTTTTCATTAACATTCTCCCAATCATTGCCTTCATCACCAATGCCCAGCATTTCTGCATTCCAAGGCAAATGAAAAATAGACCGAAATGCATTCTGCTTATTTCTCTTTCAAGACCTTGTAAATGATGGAAAAATCCTGTTTCTCCAGTCCTTTCACGAAAGATAGTGCATATAATTCTTTCACCAGACCACCAGTAAATAACGGTACTTTCAAGACACGTGCAAGCTCTTGTGCATAACTCAAGTCCTTATATAGAAGTTCCGAAGAAAAATGAGTCGAATAATCCTCCATGAGAATTTTATCTTTCTTTGATTTTAAAACGAGAGAATCACCGGCACCAATGCCTAATGTCTCAATGACTTTTTCTCTTGGCAGTCCAATCCTTTCACCCAAG
>JAJRXH010000315.1 GCA_024276395.1 archaeon | reverse complement strand
TTGCAAAAGCAAAAAACCCCCAAGACGTGCTTACAGCAATGGCAAATGCGGTAATAAAGTTTGAGGAGATGAAATAATATGGCATTAATATTTGATTTTGAATTCTTCATTTTCTTGGTGACGTTGTTTGGCATCATTACAATCGTGACCATCTTGCTTTACATGCTTTTCTCGGTAGGCAAGGAAGAAGAAGAGGAAGAAGAACAAGGAGATTAATGACAATATTTAAAGATGAAGATAAATTTCCCCATTTTTGCTCTTTTTACTTCTTTTTCGCTCTCATTCAGTCATTGTTCAGCCTTTCCTTGTCCCTGATGATGTTTTTCATGTTTCTTCTGTTTATAGTTCTTTTTTATAGGAATGGCCTTCTTGATGAAGAATGGATGATTGCTTGATGTTTGGAAGATTGGATTGCAAGCTTGATGTGATGGCAGATGGCACGCGATGTTACATTTTCTTACTTGTTGCCCAAAACTCGTCAAGTTCTTAGCGACATGGGTATAACTTCCTCATTACCCGGTCAAGATAAATATTTACCAGCAATCATTGAAGGGAAAGATTGCTTGATAGCCGTACCCACTGGATTTGGAAAGACTTTCGGGGCAATGATTGCGGCATGTGATGCCATTCTGCGTGCCAAGAAACAATTGCGACAAGGTTATCGTCCGCATCCTCCTCGTTTTTGTATTGATGGCGTGAAAGTTCTTTTCATTACCCCGCTCAAGGCACTTAATCGCGATTTATATCGTCGTGCCGTGCCGCATCTTTGCAAGGAATTAAACATAACTTTAGCAGTTCGTCATGGAGATACTAGCGCGAGTGAAAGAGCGAAACAGACTAAAATTCCTCCAGATATTTTGGTTACCACGCCTGAATCCTTACAAGCCATTCTTCCCGCTCCTAAGATGGGAAAGACACACTTGAAAGCACTTACCCTAGTCATCGTGGATGAAGTGCATGAACTTGTGGTAAGCAAGCGTGGAGTTCAGCTATCCTTGGCCTTAGAACGCTTGGAACGAGTTAGTAATTTGCCAAGACTACAAAGGGTGTTGCTGTCTGCTACGGTAGGAACTCCAAGGGTGATGTTTAGGTATTTTTCACCTCGTTCTCGAAACTTTCTCATCTTTTCTGAACGTGGAAGTTCTTCGCTGGATGTTGAAGTATGTTATCCTAAATACGACGAGAAAGTTGATTCAGAAATGTTATCAATTCCAAACTCCAAGAAATCATTATTAGATGTGTTGATGACCACTCCTGATGGTGCAATTAGATTATTGAAAGTATTAGATTTAATTAAAAAAGTTCGTTCAGCATTGCTATTCACGAATACTCGTCAAATGGCTGAAATCTTGGGATGGAGACTTTCTCGCTTGCAAGAAATCCGTCATCCTTTGGTACCATCGGTCGCCGTGCATCATTCTTCATTGGGAAAGGATGTGAGGATTTCTGTGGAAGAATCTTTTCGAGAGGGTATTCTTGATCTGATGATTGCCACTAGCAGCTTGGAGCTGGGAATTGATATCGGGTACATTGATCTCGTTATCCAGTACATGTCTCCGCGAAGAGTGGAGACCTTGCTGCAGCGTGTCGGAAGAGCTGGACATTCAGTCGATGTAGTTAGTCGTGGTGTTATCATTGCTTTGAACCCGATTGATGCATTGGAATCTGCTGTAATTGCGAGAATGTCCATGAAGGGTCAATTAGAGCCGACCACCCCT
>JAJRXH010000314.1 GCA_024276395.1 archaeon | reverse complement strand
CGTGAGGACAGAACTATCTGCCATGATGATCTGTAGTCCTAATGGCTTGATGACTTCATTGAGCTTCGGGAGGATTGATTTTAATGAATCAAGTTCTTTCTTGGCTGCTGGTTTTGGTAGGCTGCCAATTTCTTCAATTTTTTGATGGATTTCGTCAATTGTCCACGATTCTCCTTCTGCTTTTTCAACTCCAGGTGTCATGATCATTTTATATTCGAACAAGTGATTTCCATGGATGCCAAACACGCGACCATTGATTGAGCTCGCCTTGTCAGAAGCTAGATACAGCGCCATTGGGACCACGTGTTCAGGTTTGAATTCAGCTGGGACGGCATCGATGTCTTCCGTGAGTCTTGTCTTTGCCAAAGGCGCAATTGCATTTACCGTGATGTTGTATCGTTCGAGTTCCAGGGCGAGACATCTCGTGAAACCATAAATGCCTGCCTTAGCAGCTCCATAATTAGTTTGGCCAAAATTACCAATTAATCCGGCATAGGAGGTAGTGTTGATTATTCGTCCAAATTTTTGCTCCTTCATGATTCGTGCTGCGGCTTGAGAACAGGCAAATGTCCCTTTCAAGTGGACAGCAATGACAGCATCCCACTCATCTTCCGACATTTTTAGTAAAGTCCTGTCTCTCAAGATACCAGCATTGTTGATGAGGATGTCAACTTTTCCAAAACTTTTGACGGCAGCATCAATCAAGTTTTGGGCACCTTGCATCGTGGCAATGTTATCATGATTGGCTACGGCCTCACCTCCCAGTGCTTTTATCTCATTTACGACAATGTCTGCTACTTTGGTAGGTGTTCCAGTGCCATCTCGTTCTACACCTAGATCATTAACTACAACTTTAGCGCCTTCCTTGGCGAACGCTAGGGCATATGCCTTTCCCAAGCCCCTGCCTGCACCAGTAATCACGACGACTTTTCCATCAAATCTACCCATCGTTAGTTCACCATCTCGAAAGAATGTCGTTTAACTGATCATGTATTTATCTGGGAAAAAAAGCTTTTTTCCTTTGAGTTTTGGGCAACAGTTGTCCCCTCGTGCAAGGCAAGTAGAAAATAAATTTTAAGGATGTCGGTGAAGAGAGCAACATTTTTGAATGCTCGTGAGAGCCGTGTCGTGATTGCAAGGTAAAAGGACATCATTCACTGTAGAGAGGGATGAAAATGGAAATTAAAACGGTAGCCGTGTTAGGCGCTGGGACGATGGGTCATGGAATAGCGCAAGTTTGTGCACAAGCTGGATATCGTGTTTACATGCGTGACATCGAACAGAGGTTCATTGATAATGGTATGAAAGGGATTGAAAAGAGTTTAAGCAAGTTCGTGGAAAAAGGAAAGATCACTGAAGAAGAAAAGCAAGCCATTCTCGGAAGGATCACGCCAACCTTGGATCTTGAAGAGGCTTGCAAGGAAGCTGATGTGGTCATTGAGGCAATCATCGAAAATCCAGAGGTTAAAAAGAAAGTCTTTCAAGAAATTGATTCCATTGCACCACCTCATGCCATTCTTGCCTCTAATACGAGTTCAATAAGCATTACATTGCTTGCAGCTTCCACGAAACGACCAGAAAAAGTAATAGGATTGCACTTCTTCAATCCACCTCCCATCATGAGGCTCATAGAAATCATCAAGGGCGAACAAACCAGTGAAGAAACTTTTAAGATTGCTGAAGAATTTTCACGGAGTTTGGGAAAGGTAACGGTGTCCATTAATGAAGCTCCTGGATTTGCAGTTAATCGCATCTTGATGCCCGCACTCATGGAAGCCGTATATGCCCTTCAAGAAGGCTTAGGTACCAAGGAGGACATTGATACTGCAATTAAATTGGGATTAAACTGGCCAATGGGACCATTCGAATTAATGGATTTCATTGGGCTGGATGTGTGCTTGTACGTTGCCAACGTGCTCTATGAAGAATTTCAAGATTCTAAGTACAGAGCTCCTTATCTCCTCAAGAAGAAAGTCATGGCTGGTCATCTTGGAAGAAAAACTGGGAAAGGTTGGTACGATTACACGAAAAAATAACGAACCCTTGATGTGAGCCATGGTAACGTCCAGCATGACGATGTGATTTACGTGATAAACGTTTCCTCAACCCCTGAACCATTAATTTTCTTTTTAAGATTTCAAGGAGGATAAAAGTCCTTTTTACTCCTATAAGTGATAAATTAACAGGCAACCCATTAATATGGCTTTTAATGGCAGTGAGGGAATGTAGATGACAATGATTCTGGGAAGCATGGCCCTTCTTCCACTCTTGACGTCATTTCCAGTTTACGTGATAGGCCGGTGGAGAAAAGAACGTAGTTTTTGGTTAGCCTTTTTGCTCTCTCTATCATACTTAGTCATTTCAGTTGTTTTCTTGGTGGATTTTTTTGCCCTACAGAACGGACAGTCTGGTCTGCTGCTCGCGCAAGGACTAGATTCACGGATGTATTTCTATCTTGAATCTGAAATGTGGATACCATTGGTGAACGTGACCTTTTCCTTCGGACTTGACGGATTATCTTTGTCATTGGTGGTATTATCCACGTTCATCATTCTTCTTGTCGTGTTAGCTGCCCGATTAAGTATATCCAGGGATAAATGGCCAGCTTTCTACATGTTAGTTCTCATTACGGAATCTGGCCTCTTGGGGACTTTCCTAGCTGCGGATATGATAGTTTTTATTGTTTTCTGGGAGTTAGTGCTGATACCAATGTTTTTCATCATTTTGTTCTATGGTTATGGTAATCACGTGACATCTGCATACGTGTTTTTTATTTATACTCACGTGGGTGGCCTTTTTCTTGTCATTGGAATCCTAGGGAGTTGGATAGAAGCTCAAGCATTAACTAATGGAACTGTGACTTTTTTCTTCGAAGACTGGGCTTATCAGATCCCATGGTCGCAGGCAGATGCCTTTCTTCCCTTGT
>JAJRXH010000313.1 GCA_024276395.1 archaeon | reverse complement strand
GGAATGCCTGCATTCACTCGAGTAATGGAATCATATTTTTGAGTAAAAAATAATCCATCCCTAAAAAACAGAACAAGCATTAATCCTTGATCCAGTGAAAAGACAAATCAAATGCCGAGATTTGTCTTTTCCGTTAATGATGAGCAAAAAAGTGATATTCGGAGGAAAAGTTGATATTCGGAGGAAAAAATGGTGTCTATTTCAGAGAGAGGAGGTATTGATGATTGGGATGACTTTGACGAGGAGGATTTCGACGATTCCTCTGACGAAGACGAAACACTTCACACATCAAGACCACTAAAAGTGAAGGCAGATGGATCACAGTCATCGTTTCCAACAATAGTTTTCGTGCCATTTTATTGGATCTTGTTCTTGATTGGCTCAGCAATCATCGTGTTTGCTTTTGCTGGAATCATCACGGGTTGGAAAGAGGTATCCCCAATATATGAATATCACGCCGAACCATGGCAAGTCGATGTCTCCACTCCTCAAACTTTATCGTCCAATCATTTTTGGTATGAAACCGTTCACTTGTATGGATCAAATTCCTTACAGATCTACATCGAGCTAGATGGAACTGACTCGAAAATTGAGTTACTTGTTTTAAAAGAAACTCAGTTCTTCAATTGGAATGAAAGTAAATCTTATTCCGCATCCCATGACGAGATCATCACTAATACACCTCAAAACATCACGGTATCACAACTTGAAGATGATCAAATCTACTACATCGTGTTATATAATGCACCATCACTCAATTCTGGCAATTCCGTGACCATCGCTAAGATTAGAATGGATACAACCACAAAAACTAGCTCCGTGATCGGATTCACCACGATAATCCATGAGGGACTGTTGACCTCATTTTACCTTCCATTACCAGATAATGCTTGGAAAATAGTAACCGTGATTTTGGCTACCTTATTTACTTTCGTGGCCCATCGGTTCATGAAAAAGGAAAAACACGTAACACAGATCAAAAAACAAAACAATAATGACTAAAGATTTCATCCAGCAATGAAACTTTTCTATGAGTGAACCTGTGGTTACCAACGACAACCATGGATTCATTTCGTCTAACCAAGATGATTAACCAAAGAGAAGCAGTAATGATGAACATTTCTTCCTTTTTTCATCTAAAAGAAACAAAATCAGACATATCTGAAAAAAATGAATCAAAGTTTGTTCAAAAATTATTACTTGCCATTAAAAAAAGAATGAATATGAATGGCTGTCAAAAAGTGGCATTGTGCCATAAAAATCAATGAAAAGATTCTTATGACGATTTGGCAGAACCTCTTTTTTCAAGTTCCTCGTGAAATGCTGATGGATCACTCCAAAACATCTGTAGCAATTCAGAAAGCTCGTCTAGAGAAGCTCGGATTTGATCCTTGCTATCACGGTCACGAATGGTTATTGTATCGTTCTCGAACGTTTCATAATCAATGGTAATGCAGTAAGGAATGCCAACCTCATCCGCACGAGCGTAACGTTTCCCTATGGAGCCTCCATTATCAAAGAGCACTCGGATCTTTAATTTCTTGATGAGATCTTCTTGGATTTTCTTAGCTTTGGGTGAAAAATCCTTTCTCAATGGAAACACTGCACACTTGAAGGGTGCCACGATGCTGGGAAAAGCAAACCATGCGTATTCCCTATCCGTCGGTTGTCGATAACTCTCTTCTAGCACTGCATAGATGAGACGGCCTACCCCAAAAGAAGGCTCGACCACGTGTGGAACTGGTTCAAATCCCTTTTGCTTTATTTGGAAAGCTTTCATATTACTAGAAGCTTGTCCATGGGTAGATAAGTCATGATTCGTCCGATAAGCATTACCAATGACCTCTTTCCACCCAAAACTATACTTGATCTCACAGTCAAAGTTGCTAGCACTATAAAACGGCCTCTCTGAATCCATCATTTCACGGAAACGGATCTTCTCTCTTGATATACCTAAATTCTCCAGAAAAACTTGTTCTTTAGCCAGAAAATAGGCAATTACTTGGTTAGGGAGAAGACCGATATCCAGCGCTTCTTTGACAGAGTGTGTCTCGTACTCCTTCTCATTATTAGGACCTTGTTGCATGGACACCGTGTAAAGATTCAATTTCACCTCTAGGAAAGGCTGAAGAGACTTGAAATTATGGAACGTGCATTCCTCGTGATGATCACAAGGTGTACTTTTCGTAGAATCGCAATCTTTATGCTTGAGCACGAAATATTCAATCTCCATTTGTTCAAATTCGCGCACGCGGAAAAGACCACGTCGTGGCGAAATTTCATTACGATAACTAGTTCCTATCTGAGCGATACCAAAGGGAGGTTTTGCTCTCACGGCACGAACGACTCGAGGAAAGGAAATAAAAATGTTCTGAGCAGTCTCTGGGCGTAAAAATGCTGGAGATTCCTTTCCAATCCCCACTTTCACGGGAAACATCGTGTTGACCACGGTCACGGCACCCAATTCACCCTTGCAATTCGGACACTTGAGTCCCAGTTCCACTATTTTCTGGCTAAGCTGCTGTTCATCCCAGCCCTCTACATTTTCTCCCGTGGCATTCTCAATGAGATGATCAGCTCTAAACGCTTCTTGACATTTCGTACAAGTAACTTGAGGATCGACAAACTTATCCACGTGTCCGGAAGCTTTCAATACTTCATGAGGTAAAATCGTTGAACCGTGGATTTCATACACGGTTTCATCAAGATCCACGAAAAATTCACGCCAAGCCTCAATCAAATTTCTTCTAATCTGACTGCCAATGGGACCCCATTCGTAAAATCCGCCAATTGGATGATATACTTCCGCTGTTGGAAAAAAAATACCACGATTCAAGGCGATTTTCATGATATCATCTAACAACATGCTCAAACCGACCTCTTCACTTGATAATATTCATGTCTTCTCCTACTGACTAGCTTATTAGAAGATAGTGCTTGTTAACTTGCCACCACGTGAATCAACTCTCTGGCGTTAACCTCGACAACTGATAGGGTCTTCGTGGTGGCAGTTCATAGTACCTGAATTGAGATTGTTGTAACTCACGGATGACAAGTCGCGCAGCTTCTTCAATGAGAAGAGTATTCTGAGGCCCTAATAATCCCCTTCTCCGTGCTATGTGCTCTAATAATTGTTCAACACCCGCTTCAACTGCCATTTCCTCAGCAAGATCATATCTCTCCAAAAAACCTCGTGGGTGATGCCTCATGATTCTCTTCCAAGCAAAATCAAAAGCAACTACTGGATCTTCTAGATCTTCAGGATTGATTGCACCGACAAAAGCCAGTTCATCTTCTCTTTGCAAGGAAGGCGGCGCCACGCCAGGGGTGTCAATGAAATAAAAATCATTCGTAATCTTCACCCAACGAATGCTCGTGGTAAATCCAGCTTTAGCACCTACTGGTGCACTTCGCTTGCCTTTTAAGACGTTAATCAAGCTACTTTTCCCAGTATTGGGAATCCCTGTCACGAGAATCTTATTAACCTGATTTTTCTTGGACATCCTCTTGATGGTAAGCCGTAGTCTTCTTGTACCCATCCATTGTTGCGAAGAAATGAAAATGGCAGGTGCCAAGTGCTTCTTGAAAAATTGCTTCCATCTTAACAAGATCTTGGTAGAGGGAATGAGATCTGCTTTTGTCATACAAATGAGAAGTTTCTTCCCTTGCTCGCGAGTGATGGTCTCTACCCACTCAGAACGACTAATCCAGGGCATTCGCGAATCAACACATTCAATGACGAGATTTACTTCTGGAAGGGCCTCTCTAATCATCTGGCGGTACTTAGCTTGCGTGTACTCCATGATGAAACCTCAATTGCGGTAACAAGTTGCCAATCATGAGACGGCATCGCGGACATCGTTTTTGAGGGGCGCGCTAGCTGATGAACCTGAAACTAATTGTTAGAAGAGGAAAGAAATCAAGCAAAAAAACTGTCCATGTCACTCACTAGCGTGCAACAAACTGGAAAAAAAATGGTGAGAAAAAGTAGATAGATGTTCAATACGACGCGTTCATTCTATTACTCCAGCACCACAACTTGGACACGTGAAAGATCCACGAGGAACATCTGCCCCACATTGATCACATTTCCACACTTCATCATAAGCGTCCGTCCATATCCGTCGATCTTTTTTCTTGATTTCCTCTGTTGGGGGTGGCACGCTAGCACGTCCAGCTATATAACCAGCAATGGAACAAGCAACAACAATAACCAACAATCCAACGTAAAAATTGACATCAAGATTAGGAATTGTTCCCTCCGTGAATGCTTGACTGCCCACTATGATTAACATACCACCAGCACTACCAAGAAATGCACTAGCTGCACCGCCAAGAGAATCCTTCACTCTCACGCCAGCTACCGCACCAGATACGCCAAAGGCAAACAAGGCTGCAAAAAAACCAGCGGCATTTTCTATTCGCATCGTCATGAAAGTCGTGAGTTCTTCCAGCACGCTTGCCACCTTGAACTGATATAACGAATTGATCTGTGCAACTCCCAGTGCTAGAGCAAATATCTCCATCAAAGCTAGAGAGATGCCAAGGACAGATGTTGCGTGAATCAAGACTGATCTTACATCAAAACCCATTCTTTATAACCTCCAGCAAAAGCATGGTTTCCTGAGGATACCGATGGTGCTCACCACGCGACTTTCGGAAGAGTACTATAAAAAGCTGTACGATGAAATTTCACGTCTTAGTCAGCTAGCCACGAAGGCACGAACTCATGACTTCAATCACCATCAAGCACTACCAGCTTCTCTAACTTTAGGATTCCACGAACGCATCAAGAACATCAAGGAATTCGATGAAATTCGCGAACGCATTCTCAGCTTGTCATTTGAGGATGGCAACTTTCTTCAGGAATTATTACACCTTGCTCTAAGCATCTTGCAGCGTGAATATGGCACCAAGGGCAGGCTAAATGCTCTCGTGCTAGTAGCAGAAATAATCGTAACCGTCTTAACAAGGGGAATGATCCTTCCAGGATTCGAACACCGTTTTCAACTAAGCATCGATCCAGCTAGACAACACTTGAAGCTCTCTCCCAACCTCTTGTTATTGAGCCTTCCCAAGTTTCACCTAGGTCTCATGATCTTCATTCTCGACTATTTCCGTAGGACGTTGCTCCTTGAACCGTTTCGCACGACTGACTCATACGTAAACAAGGTCCTAGAGCTAATGAAACGTTATCTTCCCACACCTTTGATCAATCGACTATCTGAAGATCGAATAATCTTTCTCTTAAGGAAGATTGACATCGAACTCGTGATACCAGATGAAACTTCTACAAGAGAACCTGGCATGTGGTTCCGATTAATGGAATCCTTGATGGGACTACAGTACATTCTTGAAGCAATTGCCGAAAATGCCACCAAATTGTTCCAATGGCTGAAAGCCGTGGAATACCATGACGATTGGGAATGGTTGATCTCGGATGTTTTATCTTTACCACGAAAATCCCCAGAATTTCCACTCTACTTATCTGAATCAGCAATGCTACAAAAGATTGCCCTAGAACATTCGCCTCTTGCAAGGATGACCTTGACTTTCCATCCAGTGCTAGGACGAACCGATTTCATGAGCACCAACACGATTGGCATTCATCCAGCTGCCTTATACCTTCTTCCTGGAGGGAGTTTTGGCACTCATTTCGCGTTAAAATTTCCAAAAAAGACAAAAATCGTTCAGGTCATTCCCACGCTCAAAGTAAAAGGACCATTAATTGAACTAAAAGATGGAACCATCCAACATGCTCCTGAGGATGTCACCAAACTTGAAAAGATCAAGAATGATGTGATCCGAGTACTTTCCTGGGGAGAAATGCTCATTCCCCTCGGATTATTAGATGAGGAACGGGATGTCTCCATTTCATTCCATTCCCTTGACAAAGACAGTTGGCGTAACCTGCTCCAACTTCGGTTAGAAGAACAAAAGTTCCTCCATGGTCAATTAAGCACCGTCGATGTAAATGAAATAAAAGAGACCAACATTACTGAAGATGTCGCAATGATGCTAAGTACAACTCTTGATCTTTACTTGCCATCATCATTCCACCTTTATTGGGATCAAATAAGCATCAAGGAAATCATCACTCTCCTCTCGACTGCCAGAATTACTCAAGATGGTAGCAAAGACGAGAACAAATCCGAGAACATCGACATCACTTGGGAATTTTCTGATGAAATCCGACAAGCACTAATCAACATTAACGCGACCTTCCAAATCAAGAAAACCACGAATGATGATGCAGCAAAAATCGTGCTCATTCATCCAAGAAAGATTTTCCTTGAACTAATCACCAAATTCCAGCAAAGAAAAGAGATTCCCCAGAGCGAAACTCTTGATGAATCTAATGAAGTTTTGCCTAGCGACTTTCTTGCATCCATATCTGGAATTCATTTTTTTCCATCAAAAGGGAATTGTCTTGAGGCTTCGTATTTCCCTCTTGCAAACATGTATCTACCTCCCGCATCCTTGGAGGCGCATGGACTGTTTCCAATAAACGGTTCTGAAGCACAAAGCACTGATCTTTACCAGAGAGTCAAGGAAGAAGACGAGATCATCGTGAGATTGCCCACTTTCAGTTGTCATTCCTGCCAACATCTTACTTGGAAGTTAAAATGCCCAAAATGTGGACAACGAACAACACAAGTAAAAACCTGCCAAAATGATCATCCAAATCCACTCGATGCACGCACGTGCAGCCAATGCCAGCTGCCTACCATATTCAGACGGCCACGAAAGATCTCAATCAAGAACTTACTTGATGAACTTGAACAAGCGTTCAAGCATAAGAACACGACCTTTCATGCCATGAGAAAACTCTCAAACATAAGAGGACTAATTGAGGCACCTGAAAAAGGCTTCCTCAGAGCCAAGCACGGGCTTAAAGTAGCAAGAGACGGAACCATCCACTGGTCCACTTATCTTCTTCCAACAACCCGAGTCCCGCTTTCGCTGCTTCTGCATCCCACTCATTCCCAGTTGAAAAAATTAGGCTATTTTCTATCAACTCCTACTTCGTCAGAGCTAGAAAAAGAAAAAAAGCCCGCCGAATCTACATCGTTCGAACTTTATCCCTCTGACATCGTGATTCCAAGAAGTATAGCTTGTGATCTCCTGAAAACAGCTCAATTCGTTCGTGATTGGCTTGATTTTCTGGGGGTTCCACGTCCTTTTCCAATAAAATTCCATGATATTGAGCATCTAATCGGACAGTACGTGATCTTCTATCCTCAAACCGGACACGTGGCAACATGTTGCCGCATCATTGGGATAACAGATAAAGTTGCAGCCACGTTAGTCCATCCAAATTTAGTTTCTTCGATGTTAAGAAACGTGTTCCTCGGTGCAGTTCACGTGGTGCTCTTGCAAGATTATTTCTTGAACTTCAGTCCAGAATTGATGAATGTCAACGAAATGGGAACTACTGGCTTCCCTCTTGTCCTCGACTTAATTGAACCATACTCTCTTAATTTTACCTACATCGATGGGCTGCTGTTACACGATCAAAATCACGTGGAAACAAATCCATCAGAAAAAAATGGATATTCACCTGTAATAATAATGGAATTAATGAATGCTGAACCTAATTGGGACCACATCCGAACTATCTCGGGATTGAATATCCTTAGAAAGACCCCTAGCGATCGACTTTTTGGATTACGTGCACCACTCCAAGAAAACATGAAAAAATTAATTCCCTGGTTAGTGACGCTCTCTCAAAAAACAATGATGATCGACAAATCTCAACAAACCCCTCTCGAACATCGAACGTGGATGTTAAATTACCTCCTAGAACTACTTTGCCTTCTTTACCAAGATCCAAATAATTCTCCAGATTTCATCAGAGAAGCATTTATTGACGAATTAACTAACATATTGCACCAAGTTTCCAGACAATATCTCCTTTGGCCCGTGGAGTGCCAACATTGTGGGCATCGATTCCGAAATCTCTTGACGACAGAACAATGTCCCCATTGTAACCTCGAATGGAAGCCAAGGATAACGCTAAATGAACGTTTATTAGCCAGCCTGACAGAAATCAAAAAGAATTTAAAAGACTCAGCACTTCCACTCCCACCATCCCTTAAAATGACCTTATCGTCCATGACTATTGCTCAACGGGATGTTTTGCAATGAGATAGATTTCGGCACTTCGCTTGCGACTCGTCGGTGGCTTGTGAAGTTTTACCTCTGAGAACACTCCTTCAACTTGT
>JAJRXH010000312.1 GCA_024276395.1 archaeon | reverse complement strand
AATTGGAACACGATCAAGCAAAATGTAGCCAAATTTGCAAGTACGGATCCCGACAATGATAGTCTCACCAACCTTGATGAATTCCAGCGTGGTACAGATCCACTGATTGCGGACACGGATGGTGACGGCCTCACGGACGGACAAGAAGTCAACATCCACCACACGAACCCGCTGGTCGCGGACACGGATGGTGACGGCCTCACGGACGGACAAGAAGTCAATGGGATCTATTATTGCACCATCATGTACCAAACAAATCCTACCGACCCTGATTCTGATGATGATGGTCTTAGAGATGATGAGGAGCGCCAACATTGTACCAATCCCAATGATGCCAACACGGATGATGATTATCTCAGCGACGGCGTCGAAGTCGCATACGGATATGACCCAACTAACGAAAACGATCCCATCGTCCTCTCAAAACTCCCTCCCACCTCACTAGGTGTAAATGATTTAATAGATTGTATAACTGTAACGATTCAAGGACAAGCTAAGGTCAATGAGTTCGTGGTTATTCTCAAGTTACAAGAGGTCGGCCTTGTCGACTCTGATTGGTATATAGTGGGTACGAAGAGTGTGACGACGAGTGGTAGCACGGGAATCTTTAAAATCACCTTTAAGGTCACTCGTGGCGGCTTTTACACGAAAGCACTATTTTTGGTAAAGGCCTACAACTCAAAAGGCTTGTTATTAGGACAACAATGGTCAATACCCTACACCATCAAGTTGTACGTGGAAGGTGGCAGCATCAGTCCATTCTAGAGTCGCACGGTTGCAATGTCGTAACTCTCTTGGGCGAACTAAAAGATCAAGTACTAGCAGCAACAAATGAAGACCACTTGGGCTCGCCCATAAACCAGCATCTCGCCATGATATGATACCAAGAGCATTCTTCACGTGCATGGCTCGATTCCCACCATTATCACCATCTTTGTTGGTCAGTTTCCAAGTTCTTCCGTGTTGCTCAGATGCGAGGGCTTCATGTAGAGTTTCTTAAGGAGTCTTGGAGATTGTTCCCGTTTAACTCCACGTTATTCTTTCTTTTCTCTTTTTTTCTTCAACTACTGTCAAATCAAAAACATCGAAAGATTTCATCAATTTTCGTGACTTCTTTTGGGCATGACAAGCGATATTTAATAGTTCATCATCGCTAACTTATTCAGATGTGAGAACTTTCCACGCGAGTCAATTCTCTCTTTATCTTGTCAACTCAAACCCCTCAATCTTAGAAGAATAATTCATCACCATCATTTTCTTGAAAGACTCATCTTCCCATTACCTTGATGGAAAACGTCATTTCTCCGAACACGATTCTAAAAAGCAAGCAAGATGATCAAGTAAATCCCCTATAGATGCAGGTGAATCGTTAGAATACCAAGTTTTCATCATGATAGGACATCTAAAAGATTAATTAGCGTGCATTCCATCTACAAGGTGACGAGCTTGACTCTTCGCTGCAATTCCCCGTGGATATTGCGGCGATTTTCCCATTCACTTGGATATCCGATGGGATGACAATGAACTTGGGTTTTTTGGACGGAATATTGCAATCGAAAGTGAGTGTGTCCATGAAAAACAGTCGTGAATTGTTGTTCGATGAGAAAATTGCCAAAGCATTCTGCCCCTATGAATGCTGAAAAGAAGTCCCACCACAGTTGATTTTTGTAGACGACACCTTGGCGGAATGGCACGTGATGAAAGATACCCAACAGGTGGAGGGGTCGTTGTTCACCATTCTGCATTAACAATGCTTCCGTGTCGTGTCTTAATTGTCTCATGAGATATGCAACCACGGCTTTATCAGGCATCCCCCACTTGGCAAAAAACAAGTCATTGAACACGCCTATTCCGGGCAATAACTTGGACGCGTACATTTGTTCTGGATCCTCAAACTGTTCGTCATGTTTTTCGTTGCGAAAGGTATAATCATACCATCCAATGGAACCAACCAAGCCCATATTAAATTCTTCAACGAGGAGAGGTTGTCCTGGGAGATAATGAAATCCCACTCGTTTTGTGACTTTAGGAAGATCTTTTTCATATTTTCTCTTGCTAGCTGCATTAAACACATCTTCGGTCGTCGCTTGCATCTCGGAGGCAAATTCGAGTGGTGGAGGAAAGTCAACGCTTGCATCAATCAATTCTTCTATCCAGATGTCATGATTCCCAGGGACGACAAGATAATGGCCAGCTTTCACGGTTGCACGGAGAAATTCTAAAGTACTCTCGAACTCATCGAGGTAGGGAGAGACATCTCCGGCACAAATCAGAAAGTCAACATCACCAAACCTAGCAAAAAACTGAGAGATTTTAGGTAAGTATTTTTTACCGGAAGAACTTTCGGCAACATCCACGTGAATGTCTGAAAACGCTAGTATTTTAATTTCTGAAAATTTTACCAGTTCACGTCACCTCTCCGCATCATGTTCTGATTGTTCGAGTTTTTTCTGTAGGAGATCTCGAAGAAACATGATCACTAACGTGTTAAAGGGGCATTCTTTTTTAATGATCTCCTCAAGAGGGGGATCAAGCTTGACCTCGTTCTTTTCAATGCGCAAGTTAATTATCTTCTTCGGGGATGCTGAAAATGGAGGCGGCGGGGGTGGTAGTTGCACCCGAGGTTGTTCAGCCATGACGATGTTTTGATGCTGATTGTCTTCTTGCACGATATCTTGATCATGGCTTCTTGAAGAAGTGCGATCAGTGGTTTCAGCATGAATGGAATCATTCTGAGTGTCTTGGATACCAGCAGGTGTCTCTCTCGCATCCACGAGTTCGGGATGACGGCTCCGATGTAGTTCCAGTGCTTCTCTCAACTCTCTCCATAACTGTAACCGATAACTGTATGGAGGCGGACTAGGTGGACTAATGTCCTCAGCATCATCTTCTTTGTCATGATCGACTGCAGCCAATTCGATGAAAATGGAACTAGTTGGTTGTCCATTTTGCGTTTTTCTCCCATTTTGTTCAATGAAATTTAATTCTGCCCCTACTTCTGATCGTGCATCTCGTTCTAATAATTGGAGAAGTCCTTGACCTTGGAGCCATTCTTGAAAATCACTAGATTTAATGTTTGCTACTAGCTGCTGGAACTGAGATGAATTTACCTCATCAGATCCTACCACATCATATCCGGAAAGAGACACTTTTAGATGATGGACAGACATGTGAGGAGATCCTATTGATTGATTCCGTAAGAATCGTGCAATGTCCTGGGACATGATGCCAGGAAATCGTTCAGTAATGATGCTTCCCGCCTTGCTCATTAAAAGAATCTCATGGAGATTATATCCTTGTTCATGAAGACGTCGCAGCAGTTGAAGTTGACTTCTTGTTACGATCACCTCTGGAAGCTCCAAGCACAAGCTAAGGTACCAAGACACGTTCGTAAAGCGATGCACGTGAACAAAAGAGGTTCTCGTGTCCAGTTCATAAAAAACATGAGGATACCATACGTACAGCACGTGGTCAAACTGAGAAAATCGGGAAAGACCCATGTCCAGCAATAATTCCATGGTTTCATCTCTCATCTTGCCATCAAAGAATTCAGGTGAAAATAGGGATTTTAAGGTCATTTTATCCAGTGGAGAAGAAAAAGACACTGTTTCATCCATCATTTCACCTTGATCTTCAACCTCTGATGAGGACAATTGTTGATATTCCTTTGGATCGATGCCTTCTCTAGACAATGCCACGTTAAGGAGCACTTCAAGAGAATTACTTGAGAATTCTTCACTTTCTTCTCTTGAGAGTATCCCTAGTTTTTCCATATCATCTTTCAAATCTTCAATGAATTTTCTTTCTTCATCAGCTTCCAATTTACGACTCGTCAAGAGAATGGAAAGATGTAACAGCAAGTTGCCACGTAGTTTCCGTCGAAGTTCTGAAACACGTTTAGTAGTGATTGATGACGATTGGTTTCGTTGTTGAGCCAGTTCCTTGTTTCTCCGGATGGCTT
>JAJRXH010000311.1 GCA_024276395.1 archaeon | reverse complement strand
TGGAGGCTTTCAACATGATAAATTTTCTTCACCATCGATAATCACACCAAATGTTAACTCAATAATTCAAAAAAAAGTATCAAGGAGAAAAAAGATAATTCCACTCCTTCAGTCTTGGTTAATCAATTGCGTTAGCATTTCATTAAACTCAAGAATGGGCTTTCCCCCCTCCGTGATGCCATTAACCACGTGGTTAAAGGCGCTCTGAAAGCTAGCAAACTTCTTCAGTTGCTCAATGATATAAATAGTTTTTGAGGGACCATCAATTAGTTGTTGGGGTGTAAGACCATCGATAAACACTTGCCGTGGATTGAGCCACGTGACACGATAAATTGGACTAGTAATCTTCGCATCTGGGATTCCTAGCATCGTGATGGCATTAATCACTCGATTCATTGAAAGTTTCTTCTGTTCATATGATATCGCCAAGGGATATTTCCGAAATTCTTCTCGAATCTCTTCAGCATCCCTCTTAGTGATAGTCGACTTGAACGTTATGAGAGTCTGACTGTAGTGAAAATGACGCCATGGATTTTTGGTGGGAAGCACGTAAAAAGGGACATCCTTAATGGCAGGATAAACAGACCTAACATCGTGCACGTACTTGGTAATCACCCCCTCTTCCTTGGGATTAGAAATATCCGCAGTGACACCACGTCCTAGCGGCTTGTGCGTTTCATGGGGGTCAGCAATTCGACGCTGAAGAAATGCATTGATGATATCAACGTCACCCCAATCAATGGCATTCCCCACTAAAGATAATAGCGTTGCAAGGTAGGTAGCATTGCACGATACGTTTCTCACGTAAGGCAGCGAAAGCAAGTGATCTCGATCGACATCACCACTACAATTAGGTGCTCCAAGATAATTAGGTGCGATGTCCTTGGGAGACCCTCCACTGAAAATGACTGGAGTTTTTCGATCGCTACCATTCAACTTGTCATAAACAGTCTCCTTCTGCTTCAGAGCAGACTTCTCATTCGGTGTTCCGTCCACGATTACCCCGATTTTGATGCCATTCTCAAAAATGTAGTCCTCCACATATCCTAAAGGATAGATTCCATACTTGTGGAATTCCTCTAAAGGACTCCCACCCTTGGCAATGAGAACATCAAATCCCGTTTCCTTTACCATACTGGCAAAACGCTGCTTTTCAAGCACTTCATGCTCCATGGTTCCCGCACTTTTAACAGAAACCAAGACTTTACGAAATCCAAGGTCGTGCAGCTTTCTAGCAAGCGGACGACCCACGGTTCCACAACCATTGATGAAGACATCATAAGTGTAGTCACTCATTACACTATCACCCCGTAATCGGGTATTACCCACCGATACTACAGTACTTATTATATGATTATATGCATTTCCCCCAAAGCTTTTTTAATCGCCATTCATCATTGGTCGTGGGGAAACCCTCATGGTCGAAATAACTCCCTTCACGATCATCGATTTTTTCCTTAGAACAGCAATCTTCCTAGGATTCTTTATTCTATTTCTCATCATGCAGTACAAGACCCGAAAAGTATCGCGACACAGTGTTGCATTGCAACTTGCCATTTTACTAGGCGTCATCGCAACTGCCATTTACGTGATTGATTTCATCACGTATACCAGCTGGCAAGATGACCAGCTTCGCATCCACCTCCATCTGATGATGTTCACCACGATAACACTGATGTACTACTCATGGTATCGCCACTATGAATCTTTCATTAGCTTGACACCACCTCTATCCCGTCATTTACCTATTTTTTATTTAGTTGCGTTAGAATCTGGAATTGCTACACTAGAATTCGTTGATCTAGTTCGTGAAACATACATCATGGCCATCATATCACACTTCACCTACATTGTAGGTATTTTATCCTTTTCCCTAGCCTGGAGAGTATTAAAAAGCGTTCACGGTATGATGCAAGAGCGCACGACCGCCATGGAGTTTCTTGCCATCAATGCTATTTTATTAGGAAACGTGATTTTCTTCGTAGAAGACATTCTTGTCACCACGGATATCTTCCCCGAGTTTCCATCCTACTACCTTTTTCTTCTAGGGAATTTCCTCATCTTGTTAAACTTGTTACTCTTGATTTCAAATTACGCTCTACATCCTAACTACATTTTCAGAATTCCCATTTCCATTCATACCATCTTAGTCTACAATAAAGACGGCATCCTTGCCTATCATCGTGACGTGAAATCCCCAGGTGCACCACCACTACGCCTCCGCGCGGAGCTCCTCTCCAGCATTCTCTCTAGCATCAAGAATGTATTTGATCACATGATGGGGGAACGAATGGAGGTCACGAACATTACTGCAAGAAATCATCACATTTACCTTCATGAACTTCCACAAAAAGTAGGAAACATCGTTCTGATTGCATCTGGAGAGTCGCTATTGCTGATACGTTCAATGAAACGATTCGTCCAAATGATTGATGAATCAATCATTAAAATGATTGAAAAACATTACATTAAATCAAAAGAAATGGCAGAGAAGCTGGATCCCCTCGTATTGAAAGCGTTTCCATATCTTACCTTCATTGAATGACTTCCATCATCACTTAGAGCAAAAACAACAACTCATTTCTAACTTTTTTGTAAAAAAGTAAGAATTTATATACCGCTAAACTGTAAAACACTTGAATCTACTAGAATAACCACTCATTTTCAAGGGATGTATGATGAAGAAGGTATCTATTAAAATCATACTCGTAAGTTTAATGCTAATCATTTTTACACCATCAACAACCAGTTTGGCACTGCAATCACCACGATCTCTAATCAATAATGGCAACGTTCCCATAAATTTTCATTCTGTCCAAGAGAGAGAAGATATCGATCGTTTGACATCACAACAATACCAAGGAAATTTTTCAGCAGTTACCTTCACTGAACCGATGATCATCCAACCCATCATCACACCAGATAATGCAGAAGAAACCTTAGTATCTTTAATGGATTCAGCGAATCAGAGCATCGATCTAGAACTGCAATACATTAAATTATTTAGTTCGAACAATGATTCATTATGGCCCAATGATGAAAATCCTCTAATACAAGCTGTTGTAAGAGCCATCGACCGAGGAGTGAAGGTAAGAATAATTCTAAACGCTGAAGCAGACAATGACAATGCTAGCGTCTACCTAACCAGATTGGGAGCCCAAGTGCGATTCTTAGATCTAGGATGGGATCTTCCCTCTTGGAATCATAACAAGGGCCTCATCATTGACAATAAAACAGTTGTCATTGCCTCCATTAACTGGTCTAAAAACTCACTGCGATACAATCGTGAAGCTGGTGTAATCATTCACGACAATCCTAATGTGGCTAATTACTACTTGTCAGTATTCGATTATGATTGGGAAAGAAGCTCTCCGGTAAACACGACGATGGAAATCCAAGAACATCAGTCATGGCAATCCGTGAGCGTATCTGATGGAAATTTTAACCAAAACTTTATTAAATCAATGCAACAAACATTTTCTTCACCAAAATATACTGGGATTTTCAACGTGACTACTTTTGTCGGTCCAGATTCCGCTTATGACACGACCTTCACGTACCTAGAGACCGCCCAGGAGTCCATCCACGTTGAAATATATTCCATATCGCTGAACGCAATCGTCAATAAGCTCATCAGTCTGAAAGAGAATAATCCTTCCTTAGACATCAAAGTAATCATTTCTGATCGCCGAGTCTCATATTATGAAAACATCAACACGTGGGATGCAGCTCTTCGGCTGGTACAAAATGGAATTTTCGTGTACAACTCATCTGATCAATTCAATTACCAGCATTCCAAGTTTTGGATCATTGACGGGAAGTATACTTTTATTTATTCAGGGAACTGGGCAAGATCATCAATGCCAGATGTTCCCACTTATCCTTACGCCAACAGAGAATGGGGAATCGTCATCAATAACCAAACCATAAGTGATTACTATGAACAAGTCTTTTCACACGACTTATCGATTGCAAAACCATTCAAGCCAGATCTTCTAGCCAAAAACAAGATCATTGGCATCAGAGCCGGGAGCATTTTAAGTGGTATCGTTGAATTACAGTTAACTGGCCAAAATCTTTCCTTAGTTTCGATCACTGTCGATGATAATCCCGTGGGTAGCATGAACATCACCTCAGACAAAACAATTGGCACATTCACACTCAACACGGTCTCATTAACCAATGGAATTCACACTTTGACATTTCACGTGCTCTCTAGTGATGGCAGCGTGGAAGATATCGCCATCGAAATCAATGTCATCAACAATGAGCCTGATTGGAAACTTTTAATCACGGAAATACTTTACAATGCCATTAACGAACCATAAGAGGAATTCATTGAGATAACTAACTTGTTCGATTTCGCTCTTCTCGTGACCAATTGGAAAATAATCGATCTTGAAACTACGAATG
>JAJRXH010000310.1 GCA_024276395.1 archaeon | reverse complement strand
CCTAATGACCCGATCACGCAGCGATATCCTCGGATGGAGAGCATCTCGTTATGATCCAACTGATCGTTTTAGTCGCCTTGATTGAAAAAATGAAAGTTTTAAAAAAGTCTAAATTGCTGTATTTTTAAAGCATGATAAATGACTTGAGCACTACAAGTCATCTGAAATTTCAGATGAATCTAGTATCATCAGTGAGCGATGGTCTATAAAGGTGAACGACTAGTTACTACTCAAGAAGATAAAGAGGAGGAAGGAAGACTGGAAGTAAACATCATCTTGGCGATTCTTGGAATGTTTCTCTTATCGTTGATCGTTTTGATCGTCAAGCTTGCCTTTGACAGTGATGGCAAAAGCTTGCTTACACATTTTATCATCGTGTCCACGATGCTTACATCATTCATTCTGATGTTGATTTACTTGCTTAATGAAGTGCTCTCGTTTAATGACGTGATCATCGTTTTCGTCATCATGACAGTTTTCACCTCGGTGATGATGGTCATTAGAATGCTCTAAAGTTCATTCCACCGGGCCATGGAAATCGTGATTCTTCCATGTTTTTTCTCAAGGTTTTGATTCTCCTTCCTCAAGTTAACTAAACCGAATTAAAAGAACGTTTTTCCCTCTCACAAAACTTGAGAATGTAGGTTTTTAACACCATCAACACCAAGTCATGCAGCTTCCTAAATCCCTCAAAAGATGTCACCTGAAGAAAACGAACTCCATCCCGTTCTTCAATGGTCATCGTCTCTGAAGGATTAAGAAAGAGACGATATCCTCCGGACATCAGCAGCTGTCTTAATACATCCTTCTTGATGATGATATTAAACATGCCATTAGTAATCTTGAATTCTAGGACTTGTAAGTGGATGGAATTCCAATCAATGAGTTCAAGATAACTTTTTGGAATTTTCACGGGCGTGTCATTCGAGGTCATTACCGTCTTGACACTCAAGCCACGTGCCATGGTTACCGTTGGTCGCAAGTCTACCGTGACGGTTCTTAGAAGTTGTTCGTCCACGCGTAGAAAAATAGGACGTTCTAGAAAAGTATTTTTTCCTCGTTTCTTGAACTGAGGGTGATGATCTTTTTTCCAAGTTTTCAAGGACTGAAAACTAGTCGTAACAGTCTTAATATGCTCAAGAGTGACATCTTCTTTCTCCAAGGCGGTGAGAAAAGCATTAATGTAATTAGCATTGAGACCAAAAATGAACAAGGTCTGAAGGCTCTTTAACTCATAACTAGGACTTGATTCTCTTTTTAGTGAAAGATTTTTTCCTTTTAACCTCACACCTCTTCCGAAAAGCTGAATGATTTGTGGGCCTTCACCCTTTCCCATATTAATCAATCCCATCGTGGAGACACGCCAAGAATTCCAACCTTCAATGAACTTTTTTGATCCAATGAGAAGGTTAACGTGAGAGTCTCTTTCGTTGATTTTCGAAAATAACGAGGAACTAAAATGATCCTCTTGCATTTTGATGTTGAATTTGGCGGCTAACTTTCTTAGAGTTCTGGCATCTCCAATGTTAATGACTCCAAAATAATCATTACCATCACTAGTTTTGAGGCCAATCTCTCCCTCAGCGCCCTTTATTTCATATAATGAAAGTTTCCCTCTTCCATTAAAGACATTCCGATATATATCTTCGATTAAATTATCTAGATCATTTGTTTTCACGTATTCAAACATTCCCTTGAAAATATCATCTTTATTCTCGTCAACAAATCCAGATTCACCTTTAATGACTTGTTTGACGAGATTCTTTAGATATTCTTCGTCACCAAGTACCTTGTTCAGAAAGTGAATGATTTTCATTACATCGGAGTTAATACCTCTACCAGTAACCTTGCTCCCTATAAAGACCCACAAGGGCTTTTCGATGTGATATTCTTGCAACTGCCTCTTGTATCTTTCAAAAATGAGTAATTGTTCGTGGAAGGCAAGCAAGCTTGCAGTTAACAACATGTCACTTTGGGATTCGGTCAAGATGCCTTCCTTAATGTTGAAAACGTGAAAATCCTTTCCATGGCCATCAATGTAGAAATACTTGTATGAATAATCAATAATGATCGATTTGGCATACTCTTCCAGTAATTCCATATTTTTGCCAATTACTTGACCGAAAGTCGCACTATATTCAAAGAGAAATCCTTTTTTCCCTAACTCTTCCCTTAACTTTTTCCATCTCTGTTCTTCTGATTTTTGGCCCTTGTGTCCCTCGTCAATGAACACTAAATTTCTTCCATCAAAGAAGGCAACATCTACCCGTACACCTCTTCCTTTCTTCTCCTCAGTTAACTTGTGCACATCGATAATGAGAACTTCTCCGCTTCTTGTCTTGAGGTTGTCAACGTTTCCATCATATAACTTGAAGGGAATTCCACTTAACTTGAATTCAAGAGCATGTTGTCGTGAAAGTCCTTCATTAGGCGTGATGAGGATGATGTTATCCCACTCCTCCCTGGAGTATTTCAACGACTGCCAATAATTCACGTGCATGATGAGCGTTTTTCCACTTCCAGTTGCCATCCAAAAAGCGATTTTTCTTAGGTCATCATCGGTAAAAAACGTGAGCGGCTGATCAATGTTAGCATTGAAAACCATCAAAAAATCATTGAGCTCTTTCAAGAACAGTTCTCGATTCCAATAATAATTATCCAAAAAGATCTCAGTAAACAAGATGGCCAAGTATTGAAAGTACTTGAAATTCAAATGAGTCTGCCTTCGGTGGTATCTTAATCTTTCCACGTACACTCTAATGTCGTCGTCATATCTTAATAATACTTCTTCCCACTCTGGTTTCAAGTCAATCAGTGCGTTGACGAAAGAACTTCTTCCTAGCACATCGTGCCCTTCTTTCACGTGTCTAAGTTTTTCACGCAGCTCATTGAAATCATTGCATCCAAACCGCGTAAGAAAGTACTTGTTCAATACCAGGTAAGTTTCTAGTTTCATTTCATTCAACACTCTTGAACGTGAGTTCTTTAAACTCTGGCTCGATGAGTCGAAAATCCTCGAGCAATGCATCACCATTCACGTATACTTCATCTGGATTGTAGTTCTTGATTCGTGCTTCAATCACTTTTTTATCATTTTCAAGATCAAGATCTTCTACATTCCTCCAAACAATGAGTAATTTTTTTCCGTGTCTTGTTCCATAAACAAAAACATATTTCCTATCTCCATCTCTAAGGAATTCATGAGCTTTCACTTCTAGTCCAAGAAGATAATTAAAAGTCTCGATGAGGTCCACGGTGACCAGTTTTTGCTGATTTTGTTCAAAGACCTTGAGAATGTAGTTGAAAGGATTTTTCATTTCATCAAGATCTAAAAAGATCTTGCTATTTTTTGTTTCCCATTCAAGCATGTATTTGACAAAGTAATCTGGAAGACGATACAATTCTTCTGAGCCAGTTTCAAACTCAACATTCTCCAACGTGTCCTCATATTGTTCTAGAGAATGATACTTGACAAAAATACCAATGCCATCATCGTCTAATGGCCTTCCATCTTTCCATTTAAATGAATAGGCCAACTTCTTGATGCGGGGAATGATAACAGTGTCAAAATAATCCGCCATTTCAACTAGGAAGAATTTTCGCTTGCCCCCGTCTTGCTTGTTCAAGAGCATCGTGGCATGTGCTGTCGTGCCAGAACCCGCAAAAAAGTCCAAGATGATTGATAATTTATCAGTTGTAATGCACAGGCTATCAAGAACAGTGTATAATGACTTGGGAAAGGTAAACATTCCTTTAAAGCCCATTTTTGTCAGGAGTTGTGATCCATGAACGCTTGCATCATATCGCTTTCCAATCCACACGGTTCGAGGTTTCCTCATGGTCTTGATCCGATACACGTCCCACGTGTCATCAGGTTTTTTCCGGACGAGTAGATCATCCATGATTCGGGAGATGCTTGCGCGCGAGTGAGTCCACTTCCGCTCGATTCCGTTATTATCAAGGGGCCAAATCTCCATGGATCCATCATCTCGCATGATGTTCCGAGCACGTGGATGGTATGACTCTGGAGGGATGTCACCGATTCCAATAACGCAGCCATCCTTCACGATGATGGGATAAAAGCACGTTCTTGCATTGGAACGAAGGGAATTGCCTCCATGGTCTCTTAATTCTTCAATGATTTCCTTTTCTCGTTCAATGGGACGAATGTACGCTTTCCGATTATCTGGATAAATGAAATACGCATG